>DATIXC010000121.1:0-8486 GCA_035518995.1 Methanomassiliicoccales archaeon
CATGCCGTAGCCAGCGGTGCCACCATCGCCAAGGGAAAGGAGGAGGCGTTCCTTCAGAAACTCGACGAAATCATCGGCCAGCAGAAATCGGCCAGGGCCGCGGGCTGAATCAACTCTTCCAGGTGACCTGGACCTCGTCGGTGCGGAAGCGCTGGTTCACCACGGTGTCCTCGAGCCTCATCCTGACCCCGGCACGATGCATCACCAGGCCGGTCCAGGCGATCATGGCCCCGTTGTCGATGCAGAGGGTGCGGTCGGGGACGAACATCCTCGCCCCCCGGTCCTGCGCCATGCGCGCCACCATCTCCTGCAATCGCTTGTTCTGCACCACCCCGCCCCCAAGGAGGACCTCCGACTTCTCCACGTGGGCCATGGCCCTCTCCGTCACCTCCGTGAGCATGGCGAAGCATGTCTCTTGGACCGAGTAGCAGATGTCCTCGACGCACTCGCCCTTGCCCCTGAGGGCGAGGCAGGCGGTGAGGATGCCCGAGAAGGCCATGTCCATCCCCTTCACGGAGTAGGGGAGCTCGAGCAGCTTCCTGCCCTCCTTGGCGGCCTTCTCAATCTTGGGGCCGGCGTAGTACCCGAGCCCGACCTCGCGCCCAAGCTTGTCCAGCATGTTGCCTATACCAATGTCCAGGGTCTCGCCGAATATGCGGTAGCGCCCGTTGGCGAAAGCGATCACCTGGGTATTGCCTCCGGAGGCATAGAGGAGCACCGGGTCCTGCGCCGGCGTCTTACCTCTGCCTATTTCCAGATGGGCGATGCAGTGGTTCACCCCGACAATGGGTCTCCCCAAAGTAAGCGACAGTGCCCTTGCTGCCGTGGCCACGGTCCGCAGGCAGGGCCCAAGCCCAGGCCCCTGTGAGAAGGCGATGAGGTCGAGCTCCTTTGCCTTGAGCCCGGCCGTGTCCAAGGCCTTCTGGACCAATGGGACGACGTTCTCCGCGTGGTGGTTCGCCGCCTCCCTGGGATGGATGCCGCCCGTCTCCGGCTTGTACATCTTGATCTCGTTGGCCAGGACGTTCGCTGAGTCGTCGACGATCCCCACGCCAACGGTGTGTGCCGTGCCCTCGATGCCCAGCGCGAACATGTGACGGAGAGGTTAGGGCGATGGCCTAATTAAACGTCACCGCAGCCGGCGACCGACCGCAACTTATCCATGATGTTAATAGCGCCCTCGGTGACCGCGTCGTCCACGACCAGGATGGGCGTGTGCTTGTTCAGAAGCTCGTAATAGGCGGCTTCGGCCATGCCTTCGGCAGTCTCCATGTTGATGATGTTGACCTTGAGACCTGGCGGGATGCGCTCCTTGATCCAATCGCATTTCTGGCAACCAGGCTTGGTGAATAGCAATATCTCGTGCATCCAGACCAATTTTTAGGATAACGGGGATGGGCATAAAAAGATAGCGGGAATTCCCGGAAAAAAAGTGATGTATGCAAGATGTAATAGCTCCAAGCCATGGAGAACAGCCTCGACCCCAAGCAGCGCTTCTCCGGTCGCGCCTCCTCCTATGCGAGGGCGAGGCCAGGCTACCCGCTGACGCTCTTCGACCATCTCTTCGCCGTAGGTGCCCTCCGAAAGGGATGCGAGGTCGCCGACCTAGGCTCGGGGACCGGCATCCTCACTGAGCTGCTCTTGAAACAGGGGCTCTCCGTATTCGCTGTGGAACCTAATTCGGAAATGCGAGAGGTGGCTGAGTCCAGACTGTCGGCAATGATTGGCTTCCACAGCGTCGCCGGCAGCGCGGAGCGCACCACTTTGGCCGAGCGCAGCGTGGACGCGGTAACGGCTGGACAGGCCTTCCACTGGTTCGATATCGAGCCGACCAGAGCGGAAATAGGGCGGATCCTCAGGCCGGGCGGCCAGGTGATAATGGTCTGGAACAACCGCGAGAAGGAATCGGACCCCTTCAACAACGCCTACTCCTTGCTGGTTGACCGATACGCCAGGGGGAAGGACGAGATCGATTCGAAAAGGGAGGACCCGCAGGAGCACTTCTACCCTTCTGCCTACCATCACGCCCGGTTCCATCATTCTAGGGAGCATGACCTGGACAGCCTTGAATGCCTGATCACCTCGGCGTCCTATATGCCAAAGGAGGGGGACCCTGGCTTCAAGCCGATGATCGTGGAGCTGCGCGAGCTCTTCAAGGAATTCCAAGTGGACGGAAAGGTCGTTATCAGGTATGTCACCGACTGCTACCATGGCGGTCTGGACGAAGCATGAACGCATAGGGCCTCGAACCCGCTGGGCGAAAGGCATATAGTACCGAAGGTATTACTGCAGAACCCTCAAGGGCTCATGGTCTAGTGGTTATGACGTCTGCTTGACACGCAGAAGTTCGCCAGTTCGAATCTGGCTGAGCCCATTCCATTCTCCCTCTCATAGCGAAAAATGCTCACGTACGCACGATAGAATATGCTTTATTGGCCTTTATCCGGGGGACGAGGAATTTCCAGGCCTCGTTGCTTATCAGCCCCAACAGACCAACGGCCAATACGGGAAGCCATTGCTCGGCAGCGATTGGCGTCGTCCCGAATGCTCCGTTCAGGGCGGGCACGTACACCACCACGAGCTGCATGATGAAGGAAGCTACCACGGCCAAAACCAGTTTCCTGTTGGTGAAGGGGCCAAGGGAGAGCAGGCTCTCGTCCTCAGAGCGGGCCGAGAACGCGAGGAAGAGCTGGAATGAAACGATGGAGCAGAAGGCCACGGTCCTTGCCAAGGTGGCGGCGACCTCCGAGGTCAATCCTGAATTAAGGCCGCTCGAGTACTCGAATTGGAATACCAGGAGGGCTCCCAAAGCCATCATCGCGCCCAGGAAGCCGATCCTCGCCAGGGCCTTTCGCCCCACGGGCGGCTCATTAGGATCCCTCGGCCCCCGCTCCATCACCTTTGGTGAGGTCTTCTCCATCCCTAGCGCCAGAGCAGGAAAGCTGTCCGTGACCAAATTCATCCATAGGATTTGGATGGGCAGGAGGAACGGTATCAAGACGGCCTCGACGAAGACCAGCGTGGCGGTGAACATGGTCAGGACCTCACCGACGTTGCAGGACAGGAGGTATGTGACGAACTTGCGGATGTTGTCATATATGCCCCGGCCCTCCTCCACGGCGTCGACGATGGACGCGAAGTTGTCGTCAGTGAGGACGATGTCCGACGCCTCCTTGGATACATCAGTTCCAGTAACGCCCATCGCCACACCGATTTCGGCCTTCTTCAGTGCGGGAGCGTCGTTGACCCCGTCCCCGGTCATGGCCACGACCTCGCCTATGCTCTGCAATGCCGCAACGATCCTGACCTTGTGCTCAGGGCTCACCCTCGCAAATATGTTCACTCTGCGAACTCTTTCGATTAGATCCTGGTCGCTCATCCGTTCCAGATCCTTCCCGCTCAGCACAGGCTCGTCCCTTTCAGTTGCGATCCCCATCTCCAACCCGATGGCGCGGGCGGTCCGCTCATGATCGCCGGTTATCATCATAACCCTGATACCAGCCTTCTTGCATCTCTTGACGGCCTCGATCGCCTCCTGCCTTGGCGCGTCGATCATTCCGACCAGTCCGAGGAAGATGAAATCCTTCTCCAACTCCTCGTCTGGTGAACCGAGCTGCTTGAAACCCAGGGCCAGGACCCTTAAAGCCCGGTCCGCCATCCCATCGTTCTCCGCCATCACGAGCTTCCGGAAGGCCTCATCTAAGGGGACGAGCTCTTCTCCCTCAAACCTCTTCGATGAAATCGACAGCGTCGATTCCGTGGCCCCTTTGAGAAAGGCGTAGCGTATTCCCGAGCCTTCGTGGACGGTGATCATTCTTTTCTTGTCGGAGTCGAACGGCAGCTCGTTTATCCTAGGGAACTCGTCGGCAATCGATTCCAGCTCGAGCTTCGCCTTCCTCGCTAAGACAAGCAACGTTCCCTCGGTGGTGTCGCCTTTAATCGTCCATGCCCCACCTTCTTCCACAAGAACGGCGTCGTTGCACAACGCGCCGGCCCTCAGCATCATTTCCAGTCCGGGTACCGAATCGACATCAATCTCCTCATTGTCCAACAGCAATTTGCCATCCGGGCTGTAACCTTCGCCCGTCACTTGTATCCTCTTTCCCAGCCAGATCTCCCGGATGTTCATCTCTCCCTTCGTCAAGGTCCCGGTCTTGTCCGTGCATATGACGGTGGCGCTTCCAAGGGTCTCCACCGCTGGCAACCGACGCACGATGGCGTTGCGCTTGGCCATGCGCTCGACGCCCAAGGCGAGGCTGACCGTGACGATCGCAGGAAGGCCTTCTGGAATCGCGGCTACGGCAAGGCTGACGGCCGTCAGGAACATGCGATCCGCCGCCACGCCTTGCAGCAGACCCACCAGGAAGACCACGGTGCAGGTGATGAGCACCAGGACGCTGAGCTGCTTGCCTAACCTGGCAAGCTTCATCTGCAATGGCGTCTGGGTATCATCGGCCTCGATCAGCTCTGCTATCCTCCCCAATTGGGTCCGCATGCCGGTCCTGGTCACGACCGCCTTGCCCCTACCATATTCGACCAGGCATCCTGAGAAGACCATGTTATCGCGGTCCATCAGGTCCGCGTCCTCGCTCACGCATGCGACCGTCTTCGCCACCGGTAGTGACTCGCCTGTGAGCGGGGCCTCGTTGAGCTTGAGATTGCTGGCCTCGATGAGCCTTCCGTCGGCTGGGACCTTGTTCCCGGTCGATAGGATGATCACGTCACCGGGCACCAATTCCCTCGCAGGCAACTCCAGCTCCGCCCCCGACCGGATGACCCTTGCGATGGGCGAGGTCAGCTCTTTCAGGGCCTGGAGGGACTTCTCCGCGCGGTACTCCTGAAAGAAACCCAGAACCGCATTGATGAGGACTATGAGGAGGATCACGGCCGCATCCAGGTACTCCTCGCTCGTACCGTTCAGAATGGCGATGGCAACGGAGATGAAGGCGGCGACAATGAGCACCAGGACGATGAAGCTCTTGAACTGGCTCAGGAAAAGGGCCAAGGGGGATATCCCCCTCTTTACCTCGAGCTCGTTGAAGCCGTATCTCGATAGGCGTGCCCGTGCTTCCTCAGGACCAAGGCCATTTGGAGAGGAGCTCAGCTCCTTGAGGACTTCATCGGGGCTTTGGCAATATTCCTTGCTCTCCATCCGCTACATTATGGGAACAATGATGATAAAGAACGAGCGAAAGCGCGAGGGAAGGGGCGTTGCGGTTTTCCCATAAACTTAACTTAAGTTCTTATGTTAGGGTGAGCCGAATGAATGCTCGACCTGAGAGGAAGCCGTGCCTATGGCATGCCTATGACGGCAGGTGCGCGAGCTGCAAGGCGAGGCGCATCAGGAACGATATAATGCACCTCAGGGACTACGAGATGTGCCGCGGCCAAGAGGATTACGCGACCTGCGATTTCTACAAGGAAAAACCCGACGTCCCCCTCAAGAAATAGACCGGTCCAACATTTTTTTACCTGCAAGACCCCTTGATTCTGCGATACCATGGACCTAAAGGATGCGCAGGAGCTGAGGCTCGGGCTTGGTTCCGCCAACAAGGAGGAAAGGCTGGCCGCCCTTGAGAAGCTGCACATCCTACTGCGGGAGAAGCAGGTTGACTCCTCCCCCTTGAACCCGCTCAGTCTGCTCCTGACCTCAAAGGACCCCGTAGAGCGGCGTATGGCCTCTTGGGCTGTGGGGAAGCTAGCGCAGAACAAGGTCCGCGGCGGCGAGTACCCCCTGAACGCACTCATCGACCTGCTGATGGACGACGATGAGGAGGTAAGGGAGAATGCGGCATGGGGGCTGGGAGAGCTCACCAGCCTCGGCATCGGTGGGGAGAGCGAGATCAGGTCCCTGAACGTCCTACTCGAGGACCCTTACTCCCAGGTAAGAGGGATGTCGGCATGGACGATCGGCCGCCTGGCAGAGAGGCTCGGGGTCGGGCACTATTCATCGATCCCGCCGCTGCGTAGAATACTCGAGGATAATAGCCTGAACGTGCGCAAGAGCGCCATCTACGCCCTCGAGAGGCTAATGGCATTGGGCATCAAAGACGAAAGAGCCCCGCATACCGAACCTTGAATTGAAAGCAAACCAATTGCCGTAATAGAATATGACCTGGCCTTGACTGTTAATAAATAAAAATAGTAATGATGAAGAGTTTTAATATATCAATTTACTAAAATCTAATAAGCATTATATAATAAAATTCGCATTTTGGAGCAAAGTAAACGGTGATGAAATTGAATTTTGGCCTTGGCATCGACACAGGCGGGACTTACACAGATGCGGTCATCGTCGACCTGAACTCAAATAAGGTGATCGCGAAGGCGAAGTCCCCGACTACCTATCAGGACCTGTCCATTGGGATCGCCGGTGCCTTGGATGGCGTCATTAGCAAGGGCGGCTTCGACATAGCTGACATCCGCTTGGTCGGCCTGTCTACCACCTTAGCCACGAATTCCATCCTCCAGGGAAAGGGAGGGGAGGTCGGCCTCATCGGCATAGGATGGGAGCCTCAGGGGGAATGGGTGCTAGGATGCAAGAAGGCGTCTTTCATCAAGGGAGGCTGCGACTCCATAGGGAGGGTTCTCCAGACCATCGACCCTGATGAGCTCAAGGCTGCGATTCAGGAGGTCACCAAAGGGACGGACGCCGTGGTCGTCTCCGGGATGTTCTCGGTGTGTAATCCCTGGCAGGAATCCGAGGTGGCGGAAACGGTGAGCAGGGAATCGAAAGTACCGGTGGTACAAGGCCATGAGCTCACGGGGGAGCTCGGAATATTGGAAAGGACCGTCACGGCTGTCCTGAACGCACGTCTCCTCCCGATTATTGAAGAGTTCCTCGATTCGGTACAAGCCGCTTTGAGCTCCCGGGGGATATCAGCCAGGATATTGGTTTTCAAGGGAGACGGGGGGCTGATGGCCATAGAGACAGCGAGGAAGAGGCCCGTCGAGACCATCCTCTCCGGGCCAGCTGCCAGCCTCATCGGAGGTGGGGTGCTCTCCGGTCTCGACAATTGCATCGTGGTTGACGTTGGCGGGACCTCCACCGACATCGCTTTCCTGGACGAAGGGTTCCCCCGATTGAACATGGAGGGTGCTATGGTGGGCGAATGGCGCACGAAGGTCAAGGCCATCGACATGTGGACCACAGGGCTTGGCGGTGACTCGCTGATCCAGATGGATTCCCATGGCGACCTCAAGATCGGCCCCGACAGGGTCGTGCCCTTGGCCATGGCAAGCAGGATGCGCCCGGACTTCAAACAGGTGATGACGGACAATCAGGAGACGACGTTCTATCTCGCGGGCAAGGCGGACCCGTCCAATCTGACCGAGGCGCAACTGGCGGTCCACCAATTCTTGTCCAATCACGGCCCTCGCAGCTTCTTCGAGCTCATGGACGACGTGCCGGAGGTGGTCCTCCTCAAGGACGCCTTGGCCGCGTTGCTCACCAGAGGGAACGCTCTCCGCACCGGCCTCACGCCGACGGACGTCATGCACATCAATGGCGAGCACAAGGTCGGGGACGTGGAGGCCTCGCGCTTAGGATTGCAGATGCTGGCGGCCAAGATGGATTGGGACCCGGACCGCCTGGCCCGATCGATCATGGAACGCGCGGTCACCAGGGTGGGCGAGGAGATCGTCAAGAAGGTGGTCGCGGACGAGGTCGGCCTACTTCCCTCCACCCCAGCAATCGAAAGGATGCTCCATTCGGCAATCGGCGAGAGGATGTTCAACCACATGACCATTAAGACCGGCATGGACTTGCCGGTGATAGGCATCGGGGCGCCAGCGCAGATCATGGTGAAGCCCTTGGAGCAGAGGATGGAAGCTCAAGTGATCATCCCGGAGAACTTCGACGTCGGGAACGCGGTGGGGGCGGTCTGTTCGCTGATCTCGGAATCGATCAGCATGGAGATTTACCCCAAGGAGTACAAGTACCTGGTGTTCTCCCAGTTCAGCTCACCGCTGGAATACTCCCACATCGAGTCGGCTATCGCCTCCGCGAGGAGCTCGGCCGAGCACTACGTGCGGGAGAAGGTCGAAGCCGCCCAGGCGGAGGACGTCAAGGTTAAGGTCGATGTCCTGGAGAAGCGCTTCTCCGACGGCTATGGCAAGGAGAGCCGTTTCGTCAACTACGTGCTGGTCAAGGCCACTGCCATGGGCAAGCCAAAGCTCCTCAAACGATGAACCCTCACCGGGCAATTGGTATCGGCCAAGCAAAGTCGGCTCGATGGCAAGATTGATGCCCTAGCTTTGGCCTAATCACTCATATGTCGAAGGACGAGGAGCGGATCCTCACCAAGCATCCCGAGGGGAAGACCGGGGTCAGCATCAGCAAGGCCAAGTACGACCTGGTGAGAGCGGGCCTCATCGACTGTCTCAAGGCCAAGCCATTGCCCCAGGAGGAGCTGATGGCCTGCGTGACCAGGAAGCTCCAGAGCAAGTTTGAAGGGTCGATGAAATGGTACGCTGAGTCCGTCAAA
>DATIXC010000122.1:0-3221 GCA_035518995.1 Methanomassiliicoccales archaeon
TGTCGCAAAAGAGACGGCGGCCGCCGCGAATGTCGCAAGCCCATCAGCAATCCTTAATAAACTGTCCCTGGTAGCAGCCGAGATTCCAATGGCATCCAGCAAGACCAGCAAGAAAAGCGGTCGCAAGAGAGTGGTTCTGGCTTACTCCGGCGGACTGGACACCTCGGTGGCCATCCGCTGGCTCCAAGAGAAGTACGACCTGGACGTGATCGCGGTCTCAGTGGACGTGGGGCAGCCCGACGTGGACATGAAGGACAACATCGACCGGGCCAAGAGGATCGGCGTGGTGAAGGCCTACGCGCTCGACGCCAAGGACGAGTTCGTCAGCGACTACTGTTGGCCAGCGCTGAAGGCCAACGCCATGTACGAGGGCTCGTACCCCGTCTGCACCTCCATCGCCCGCCCCCTGATAGCCAAGCTGCTGGTGGAGGTGGCCAAGAAGGAGGGCGCCTCTTTCATCGCCCATGGCTGCACGGCCAAGGGCAACGACCAGGTGCGCTTCGACGTCTCCATCGGCGCCCTCGCCCCTGAGCTGGGGATCATAGCCCCCATGCGCGAGTGGGTCATGACCCGCGAGGACGAGATCGACTACGCCAAGGAGCACGACATCCCCATCCGGGTCAAGAAGCAGTGCCCCTACTCCACCGACGAGAACCTGTGGGGCAGGAGCATCGAGTGCGGCGTCCTGGAGGACGCGTGGCGGGAGCCGCCCGAGGACGCCTTCGAATGGACGGCGTTCCCGGACAAGGCACCAGCCAAGCCGGAGTACGTGGAGATAGGGTTCGAGAAGGGGGAGCCCGTCTCCCTCGACGGGAAGAGGATGGGGGGCGTGGCCCTGGTGCAGAAGCTCAACGGGCTGGCGGGGAAGCACGGCGTCGGCCGCATCGACCACATCGAGGACCGCCTGGTCGGCATAAAATCCAGGGAGAACTACGAGGCCCCGGCGGCGGTGGTCCTCATCAGCGCCCACAAGGACCTGGAGAAGATGGTCCTGCCCAAGGACGTCATCAAGTTCAAGTCTGAGGTGGACCAGAAGTACGCCGAGCTGGCCTACGACGGCCTCTGGTTCTCCACCCTCAAGGAGTGCCTGGACTCCTTCATCGACAAGACCCAGGAATACATCACTGGAACGGTGCGGGTGCGCCTGTTCAAGGGCACGGCGCAGGTCGTCGGCCGCAAGTCGCCGTACTCCATGTACGACCACGGGCTGGCCACGTACGCGAAGGGCGACCAGTTCGACCACACCTCGGCCAAGGGGTTTATTTATGTCTGGGGACTGCCGTTGAAGACCGTGGCCGCGGCGCACAAGGTGAAGAAGTGAAGCAGAAGGCGCTATGGTCGGGGCGCTTCAAGGGTGGCATGAGCCACGACACCTTGAGCTTCACCTCATCCCTGGGCGTGGACTCGCGCATGGCCTGGTACGACATCGTCGGCTCCATGGCCCACGCCCGCATGCTGGGCAAGCAGGGTATCCTGCCCATGAAGGACATCGACCTCATCCTGGGCGGGCTGCGGGATCTCCTCGCCGCCCTGGAATGCGGGGAGCTGGACCTCGACGATGGCCTGGAAGATGTCCACACCAACGTGGAGGCGGCCTTGACGGAGCGCATCGGCGAGGCGGGAGGTCGGTTGCACACCGCCCGCAGCCGCAACGACCAGGTGGCCACCGACTTCCGCATGTACTCGCGCGAGCTGATCCTGGAGCTATGCTCCTACCTGATCGAGCTGCAGAAGGCGCTCTTCGCGCAGGCCAAGGGGCATCAGGGCACCGTCCTCCCCGGGTTCACGCACATGCAGCACGCCCAGCCGGTCACGCTTGCCCATCACCTCCTGGCCCACGCGCAGCGCTTCCACCGCGACGCGCAGAGGCTCATGGAATGCTACGGAAGGGTGAACGTCTGCCCGCTGGGATCGGCCGCCTTGGCCGGCACCACCTACGGCATCGACCGCGAGTACGTGGCCAAGGCCCTGGGCTTCGCGGCGCCCTGCGAGAACTCCATGGACGGGGTGAGCGACCGCGACTTCGCCGCCGAGATGGCCTTCGACTGTGCGCTGGCGATGGTCCATCTGAGCTCGCTTTGCGAGGAGGTGGTGCTCTGGTCCTCGCCGGAGTTCGGGTTCGTCGAGGTGGACGACAGGTACGCTACCGGCAGCTCCATCATGCCCCAGAAGAAGAACCCGGACGTGGCGGAGCTGGTCCGCGGTCGGTCGGCGCTGGCCATCGGGGAGGAGGCATCGATGTTGGCGCTGATGCGCTCGCTGCCCCTGACCTACAACCGCGACCTGCAGGAGGACAAGGGGGTGACGTTCCGCTGCGCGGACACCTTGGCCTCGAGCCTGGACATCACCGTGCGCATGGTCGCCACCCTGAGGTTTGATTCGGAGAGGATGCTCCAGGCCACGGAGAAGGGCTATCTCAACGCCACCGAGCTGGCCGATTACCTGGTGGGAAAGGGCCTGCCGTTCCGCGCCGCCCACGAGGTCACGGGCCAAGTGGTCCGCTTCGCCATCTCCAAGCGCAAGGGCATCGAGGAGCTCGACCTGAAGGAGCTGCGGCGCTTCTCCGAGCTGATCGGCCAGGACGTCTACCCCGCCCTGGCCATCGAGAGCTGCATCTCCCGCCGGGACTCGTACGGCGGCACCTCCAAGAAGATGGTAAGGGTCCAGATGGCCAACCTCAAGCGCAGGATCGGCGAGCAGGAGGCGGACGTGTCGAGATCGCGCTCGTCCCTGCGCCAGGCCTTCGACGAGTTGCTCTCAGCTTGACAGGGCGCGCCTGGCCAGCACCATCAGGTCCCAAACCTCCATCTTGCCGTCGGAGGCCTTGCATCCGTCCCTTAGGTTCGTCAGGCACCAGGGGCAGCTGGTGACCAGCGCCTTGGCGCCTACCTCCCTGGCGGCGGCGATGCGCTTGGCCCCGATGCTGGTGGCTAGGCCGGGATGCGCCGTCTTCACTCCCCCGCCCGAGCCGCAGCATTGGGATCTGGCACGGTTCTCGCGCATCTCCTTGACCTTGAGGCCAGGGATGGAGCTCAGCACCTTCCTCGGCTCCTCGTAGATGCCGCTCAGCCTGCCCAGCTCGCAGGGGTCGTGGTACGCCACCTCCAAGTCCATGGCCTTGAATTTCAAGCGCCCTTGTTCCAGCAGCCGCGCTAGGGTCTGCGAGACGTACTCCACCTCCACCTCGAAACCGTCCACTCGCTTGCGGTACTCGGAGAGCG
>DATIXC010000123.1:0-3316 GCA_035518995.1 Methanomassiliicoccales archaeon
ATGGAACTGCACGAACTCCATGTCCTTCAAGGGGGCTCCGGCCCTCATGGCCATCGCCGCGCCTTCGCCGGTGTTGAGATGGGCGTTGGTGGAGTGCTTGTATATCCTGCCGAAGCCGCCGGTTGCCAGGAGCAATGCCTCCGAGGAGAAGCAAGTGAGCTCTCCTGCCTTTAGGTCGATGGCGGTGCAGCCGACCACCTCGCCTTTCTCGACAACCAATGAGGTCACGAAATGGTCTTCGTAGAAATGGGCGTTGCTCTCGATCACCCTCTCGTACAAGGTGTGAAGCAGATTGTGGCCTGTTCTGTCGGCCGCGTAGCAGGTGCGGGGGAACCCGGCGCCGCCGAAGGGCCTTTGGGCCAGCCTTCCGGAGCCATCGCGGGAGAACACCGTGCCCAGGTGCTCCATCTCCAGCACGGCCTCGGGCGCCTCCCGGCACAGGATGGAGACAGCGTCCTGGTCCGCCAGATAGTCCGACCCCTTAACCGTGTCGAAAGCATGGGAGCGCCAACTGTCCTCGCCGGCGTCCTTGTTGTTGCCGAGCGCCGCATTGACTCCGCCCTGGGCGGCAACGGAGTGCGAGCGCAGCGGGTGCACCTTGGAAAGGACCGCGACCTCCTTGCCTTCCCTGGTCAGCTCCAAAGCCGCCCTTAGGCCGGTAAGGCCGCCCCCGATTATCAAGGCCCCATAATGCGCGATCTCCTCCACAGCCAGGCCTCCTGAATTGCTTTCTCTTTCCATTGCAGCCTGATGCTGATAAAGGTTCCTTTTACCCCGCTCAGACCTTTGTGATGATCCCCGGCCCTGCGTCTTTTAGGTCGTTGCACCCTGTCATGATCATGGCCATGCGAAGGTCGGATTTCACGTAGTCGAGGTACAGCTTCACCGCATCGCCCCCTCCGGCCAGGGACATTCGGGCCAAGGGCCGGCCGATCAAGGCCACGTCGGCGCCGAGCGCCAGCACCTTGAGGACATCGTATCCCGTCCGAACGCAGCCGTCCGCTAGAATGACGACCTTGCCGTGGAACTCTTTGGATATGGAAGGGAGGACGTCCGCCACGCCCAGCCCCGAGTCCAGCACCCTGCCGCCATGATTCGAGACATAGATGGCCGAAGCACCAGCGTCGGCCACCGCCGCCGCATCCTCCATGCTCATCACCCCTTTGAAGAAAACGGGGATGCCCACGGATCCCACAAGCTCCTTCAGCTCCTTTTCGGTCTTGCGACAGACCGGTTTCTTGGCCCGGGACCAGGCGACGGACCCGCACCCGTCCAGGTCCACTCCGACCGCCGGCGCCTTCGCCGCCTCCGCCTCTCGGAATAGCTGCAATAGCCGTTCCTGCACCTGGGGCTTGAAGACCGGTACGCCCTGTCCACCAGCCTCGGCCACGCATCTCACCCCGAGGTCATCCGGCACATCTGCGGTATTGCCCACCATGGCGATCGTCCCCGCGGACCTCGCCCCTTTCAGTACTCCGCGGTAGAAATCCTCCTCAGGGATGGCCGCGTTCATGCTGTTCTTGACCCCGGACATGCTGGCGACCGCCACGGGCATCGCCAAGCGCTGGCCGAACAGCGACCTGGACATCTCCGGTTCGTGGTGGGGCTTCACGATGCGGGTCAGCAGACGGTACGACTGCAGCGATGTCCAATTACGGTGGAACGTGGTCCCCTGGCCAGCTCCCCCGAATCCGATGGGCTTGCCGAACTTCTGGCCATAGCAAATCTTGTCCGGCCCGCCGTCACAGACGCTGTAGGCCCCGCACACGCCCTTCAGCATTTCCCTGGCGATGGAACGATAGTAGTCGATGTCCTTAGGGGCCTGGCCCTTGCGTCTCGTCTCGTATATCGACTCCGTCTGTGAGAAGGTCTGGTCATCGGCTCCGATCAGATACTCCTTGCCCTTCCCACAGATGGGGCAGCGCCAATCATCGGGGATTTGTGCCAGGGTGGTTCCAGGAAGTAACGATGTCGTGGGGTCGCCTTTGGACTCCTCATATGCGTAAGCATGGCAATAGCTGCAGATGAACCTCATTCGCTCATCTCCTGATTGGACGAGACGACGATATATGTGGAGCACCTGGTTATTATAATCTGATGCCGAAAGCTGTCGCCATCGGCTCTTTGGAAGGCCTCTCCCAGCTGCATTCACCACTCATGACCGCATTTGGGGCATTTGTGGACCCACGTCGCCACGATCTCACCGCAATTGGGGCAGTATTTCATTCCCAAGCTTACGGCCTTGGCACCAGGCTCTTTCTCTGCGACCTTGGACCGAGCCAACAGGTAGATAATCACAAGAAAAACGACGAAGGCAAGGACCAGGAGAATCGGTACCCATGAAGAATTATCGGTCACTTCTGTGATGTTGGACCCGGAGATCCCGCACTCGACATCCACTCCTCCAATTGGTGAAGCCCCTCCATCTGGCACCCCGGTGTTGTCCATCACTATGTAATATTCCTGGCCGGAGCCCAGGTCCGTGATCGTGCCAGACCCTTGGGATTGATTGAGGACCGAGCCCGTAAGGCCAGAAACGTTCGCTCCCAGTCTATAGCCCTCGTATGCGCTCGCGTCTAAAAGTAGGAGGTCAATCGCCCCTCCAGCGGTGACGTTGAACACGAAATCTACCCGTGCAAGATCGCCGGCGACAAAGTGCGCCAAGACGGCTGAGCCGTCGAAGCCTATTTCGAAAGTCTCCGTCGGCGCGGTCGCCAAAGCGCCATGTGATCCGAGAGAGGATGCCACGAAAATGGCCATGATCGAAGCGATGAGCACCGTCCTCGAAGCGCGCTTGCACCCGGTCATCCAGGATGGGCAGCGCCTGGTGTATGTAAAAAGGTTGCCTATCGCCGAAGCTAGGCCTGGCACTCGCGCCCTCGCCCTTTGCAGGCATTGGCCGTAGACCTATTCTCCAGGCTCTACCATTTCCGCCCGCACTTGGGACAGTATTCGAAGTCGTAACGTGCGCTCGTGCCGCAGTTGGGGCATATCTTCATCCCTGCCTGTGCGGTGGGCGCATGCGGGGGCGCCTGCGACTTCGGCTTGTGCACGAGCAGGAGATAAAGGACGACCAGTATCACCACCGCGAAGAGGATGGCCCCGATGACGATGATGACCAGCACATTGGTAATGATCGATGGGATGTCGGCGTTCATGGCGGTCACGGAGAAGAACACCACCACCTGGCCAGTCGGGTTGGCGCCCGCCGATGGTGCGTCGGTGTTGTCGATGACCACATAATAGGTCGTGCCCTGGTTGGGAGTGCTTTCACTCCCCGATCCGGAAGCGGCATTGAGGATTGAACCGGATAGAT
>DATIXC010000124.1:0-5551 GCA_035518995.1 Methanomassiliicoccales archaeon
CATCGGGCGCCTCCTCCCTAATAGCCCTTCGGATCTCTTCCAGTTTGTCCTGGATGCCTTCAGGGAAAGCCGCGATGTACTCATCGATGCTCTTTGGCGCTTCTTCTTTGCCTTTGTTTTTCAAATTGATCATCTCTTTGATCCCATATCATCCCTTTGGACCAGTTCGAAGGGGTTCAGGCCGCTCCCTACTCCTGAAGGACCCTCGGCCCCTTCCATTCCTCCCTCAGAATGCTGTACACCCAGCTGTCCGTCCACTCCCCCCTTACGAAGAAGGTCTTGCGCAGGACGCCATCCTTCTTGAAGCCAGCCTTCTCCAGGATCCTCTGCGAGGCGATGTTCCTAGGGTCGGTCTGGGCCTGGAGGCGAACGGCGTCCTTGGTGAGGAATATGAAATCCACCATTATCTCCAAGGCCTCAGTGCCATACCCCTTCCCCCTCTCGCTGGGGATGAAGGTGTAGCCCACCTCCAACTGCCTGCTGGCTGGATGAAGGACGTAGAAGTAGAAGATGAAGCCAACCTTACGCCCCTCCTTGTCCTCCACGATGAACGGTCGGGCCTCATGCGGGCCGGAGAAGATCTTCCCGACATCGTCCAGATTTACCTGATGCAAGGGGTTGTACTTGCCAAAGACCTCTGGCTTATTGAACCATTCTGACAGCAGGGGATAATCGTCTCGTTCCAATACCCTAAGGTTGACCTTCCTGCCCTCAAGCATGACGCCACCTCTAGAATGAGATGGTCGCAGGTCGGCTATAATTGTTAGGCGAAAGCCGCGCTCCGTAAAAGGACCTGGCCATCTTATGATGATAAGCCTCGCCCCAGCAATATGGGAGGAATGGCCGTGCTTCATAGGGGCTTGTGAAAACGATTATATACCCTCTTACGGTTGGCAGTGAACGCGCTCCCTTAACGGAGCGAGCGGAGATGTGCCCCTTGCGGGTGAATCCGAAGACCGCCAAGACGGCAAGGTGAATCGAGATGTCAGCAAATCAGAACCAGCCCGCCTCGGAAGAGGGCGAGGCGAAGAAAGGGCCCTCCGGCAAGGGCATGTACCATTACATCGAGGACGCCTGGAAGAACCCTGACAAGACCTACGTCGGGGACCTGCTCTGGGAGCGCCTGATCCAGTGGCGCAAGGAGGAAAACTTCATCCGCGTGGAGAAGCCCACCAGGCTGGACCGCGCCCGCAAGCTCGGCTACAAGGCCAAGCAGGGAATCGTGGTCGTCCGAGGACGGGTGCGCCGGGGATCGCTGCAGAAGCGCAAGATCCGCCGCGGACGCAGGGCTAAGCGCAAGGGGATGAACAAGATCACCATGGAGAAGAACCTGCAGCGCATCTGCGAGGAACGCGCCGCCAAGCACTACCCCAACCTCGAGGTCCTCAACTCCTACTGGGTAGGCGACGACGGCAAGCACGTCTGGTACGAGGTCATAATGCTGGACAAGCACCACCCGGCCATCGCCAAAGACCCGGTCTACGCTTGGATCACCCAGCCCCAGCACCAGGGCCGGGTCTACCGCGGACTGACCAGCGCGGGGACGAGGGGTCGCGGCCTGCACAACAAGGGCAGGGGCGCCGAGCGGGTGAGGCCTTCGGTCCGCGCCAACGCCCGGACAGGGAAGTGAGCCAGGACGCTTCCCCCCCAAATCCCTTTCTCATCCTCTCATCCATATCGCCATGCCATCGCTTCGAGAACGGTTATCTACCCAGACGCGGTTTCAATCACCTAGATGGACGTAGCCGTCATGTTGGGACTGGCCCTGATCGCGGTCGGGGCAGGATTGCTTGGCTCCCTCCTAGGGCTGGGTGGAGGGGTGATAATCATCCCGGTGCTCACCCTGGTCTTCGGCATCCCGATGCAGGAGGCCATCGGCGCCAGCCTCATCGCGGTCATCGCCACGTCCACGGGCGCCGCCTCGTATTACGTCGACCAGGGGCTATCCAATATCCGCTTGGCCATGGTCCTGGAGGTGGCGACGACCATCGGCTCGGTCATCGGGGCGCTAATCGCGGTCTATACCAACCAGTACATCCTGGCGGCGCTGTTCGGCCTGCTCCTCCTCTACTCCTCCTTCTACATGCTCCGGCGTCCAGAGAGCGTCTGCCTGAGCCCCACCGGGCCTTGCGGGCCGTTTGACCTATCCTGCACCTATGACGACGAGGCCACCCAGAAGAAGGTCGAGTACGGGGTCAAGAACCTGGGCAGGGGGATGCTGGCATCGACTGTGGCCGGGGGCACATCGGGGCTCCTGGGGGTCGGTGGGGGAATCATCAAGGTCCCGGTGATGAACCTCTGGATGGGCGTGCCCATGAGGGCCGCCTGCGCCACCAGCAACTTCATGATCGGGGTGACGGCCCTGGCAGGGGCGATAGTGTACTATCAGTTCGGCCAAATCGATCCGGTGCTGGCGGGTGTCGTGGCCGTCGGGGCGTTCATCGGCGCGGCCATCGGGACTAGGACATCCCATCGGTTCGAGGGGGACAAGCTCAAACGGATCTTCGGGGTGGTCATGATCGTCATAGCAGCGCTGATGTTCCTGAAGTCGTTCGGGGTGATCCAATGAGCAGTAACAAACCGCCCCTGAACCGCAACATCCGTTTCGTCCTTCAGGCGGGGATGCTCTCAAGCCTGGCTCTCCTGGTCGCCGGACTGGTCTGGTACGCGCTCGCTCCGTCTGGCACCGACTTCACTTTGGGGCTCTCCGAGGCGATCAATGCGATCCTGAGTGGGGATCCAGTGGGCCTGATCTGCTTGGGGCTGATGCTGCTCATCGCCACGCCCTTGCTCAGAATAATAGTGGCCTTGGGCACGTTCCTCCAGATGCGCGAATGGAAGTTCGTGGCCGTCTCGGTGGCCGTGCTGTTGGTCATCGCTACCGCCGTCCTGATCAAAGGCTGAGTGGGATCGCTCTTTCATGGCGCTTTGATCCGTTGCAGTCTGATATTGATCTCAGAATCGCCCATCCCGATCAAGGGGAAGAACGCTGGCACGGTCAAGCGGATGCCCTTGATCCGCTCGAAGTCCGCGAGCCTAAGTCCGAAGACGGCGGCGTGCGCCCTGTACCTCCTCACCGCCTCCGACAGGTCGGCTGGATCCAAGACCTTGAGGTGATGGTCCCATGACCTGAGAATTCTGACGGCGGCCGAGTCCTCGCTTCCGAGAGCTATGGCCTTGCACCCGCGCTTCATTATCAGCCAAGCGGCCAGAGCGTCGCTCTCCTTCTCAAGGAGGGCGACAACCCTGCCTTGGCTGCCCAGGGGGAGTCCGCCAGGACCTGGCACGAAGGTATGAAAGAGGTAGGCTTTCTTCTCCCTGACCTCGACGAATATTTCGAGGTCCGGGTTGGTCAAATCGACTCTTATCCCTTTCCTCTCATTGGCAACGTAGACCGCGGAACCTAGTTCACGGCCGAGGTCCACGGAGGTGAATGGGTGGTTGCCTATCCTCCTGGCGCGCACGGCGAAGCTCTGCCCCTCCTCGATGAGGGGGACCGAGAGCTCGGCTATCCGCTTCTTCATTTCCTCCATGTCGCTGGAGCAGCGCAGGACCGGGGAAACGGAGGCCACTCCGAACACCCGTGAGAGGGCGCTGATGGCGCTGGGTGCGTCGTCGACCTCGATGAAGATGCGCCCGTACTCCGAGGAGACGAGCCCCTCGATCCCTTCGTAGGCCAAGGAGCTCATCAGGTTGTCGATCAGTATAGATTCGAACCGCCTGCGGACGCTGCGGCTCTTCAGGCCTATCTCCGCGTACCGAACAAGAATCGAACCCATATGCGCCATCCCAAGGTCAGCAAGGCAATGCTTACTTCTTGGGCTTTTTAGCAGGTTTGGCTTTCGCGGGCTTCTTTGAGGCCTTGGATGGACCTTTCTTCTCATTGAGCTTGACGATCTCATCGATCAGATCGTCCATCTCACCATCGTACATCTCTTCCATGAAATCAAGGAGGAAGGCGTTGACCACTCTCTGGGCCAGAGCCACGTCGTAGAAGCTCAGGCCGTCCTTGTAGATTTCGTCGAGGAGGTTGGCGAAGCCCTCCATCAGTTGGACTACCTTCTGCTCGTCCTGGTCGAACTCCTCAATCAGGTCTTCGAAGTCCGCCTTTTGCATCTCTGGCACGTCCTGCTTTGTGCCCTTCTTCTTGCTTGGCATATGAACCGTCCCGATTATGCGCCTTGGATATATATGGAAGTGTGTGGGCCGAGAGGCAAACGATTTCAATCCCGGGGAGGTATTTTCCTACCATCTGGGCTTCCGTTCAACGCCCCACATGATGATTGGGCTGGGGCCATATGGCATGAGGTAAGGCATGGCGACCGATATAATCTTCCGGGAGGCGCAGAGGCCAAGGCATTGGTACTTCTGGGTTTTCCTTGTCTTCCTCATATTGCTCACATGGGCCATGGCGATCTTCCAGCTCCTGCTCGGGGTGCCGGTGGGGAACAACCCCGCAAGCGACCTGGAGATGGTAGTCATCTTCATACTGGCAGGGATAGCCTTCCCCATTTTCCTCCTGATGACCGAGCTTGCCGTCGAGGTGCGCGCCGAGGGGCTGTACGTACGATTCCGCCCGTTCCACCTGCGATTCGTGCAAATCCGCTTGGATGATGTCGTCGATGTCCGGATCGTCGACTTCTCACCGTTCGCTGACTTCGGGGGTTGGGGGATCCGTTACGGGATCAATGCTAAGGCGTACACCATCAACGGCAACAGGGGGGTCAGGCTCTCATACATCGACGGACACGACCTTATCATCGGTTCCGTGAGGCCTCAGGAGTTGGAATCGGCCATCCGCAGCATCTGGAGAGCTGAGCGTTTTCGGATTTCGGCACCCTGAGTCTAGTTCAGATAGATTCATATCTCGGCCTTCATCTCCCGCTCAGGAGGGATGGGATGGCCGATTCGAAGGGCAAGAGCGACCGCTGGTACTACACCTTCCTGCCCTACAACGTAGCGGGAGGGAGCACTTCCCCTATGATCCCGCTCTTCGTCACCGAGGGCCTGAAGGGCACGGTGGCGCAGGTCGGCATAGTCGGAGCCATATCATCCTTGGCCTCGGTGCCCGCGAACATCATCTGGGGCAACCTGTCCGATACGACTAAAAAGCGAAAAGTATTCGTCATCATCGGCTTCCTGGGCCTGGCCTTGGCCCTGCTGACCATGGGCCTGAGCATGAACATGGGCGCCTATTACTTCGGCAACTTCCTGCTCGGGGCCATAGCCGCCGCGGCGGCCCCGGTGACCACGGTCATAATCCTCGAGTCCTTTGCCAAGGAGGAGTGGGCCAAGAGGATCGGCGACTTCAGCAAGATAAGCGGGATTGGATGGGTGCTGGGCCTGGTGCTGGGGACGGTCTGGCTGCAATGGGCGAGCAATGACGGCACCATGGTAGTGGCGATGCGGGGGCTGTTCATCACCGCCAGCGCGCTCTGCGTCGCCTCGATCCTCCTTGCGCTCAGGTGGGTGCCCGAGCCTAAGACGAGGATGGAGAGGAAGGAGGCGGTGGAGGAGATCCCTCCGAGCAAGCTCATGCATTTCGAAAGGG
>DATIXC010000125.1:0-3357 GCA_035518995.1 Methanomassiliicoccales archaeon
TGAAGACCATGGCGGCGGCGATGGCGGCAGCGGGCTCGGTGGCCGTCTTCCACGTCGAGGGGGTCACGCCCAACTCAGCTCAACAGGACCTGAAGGGGCTGGAGAAGGTGGACTTCGACAGGAAGGACATCAAGAGGGCCAAGGATGCCTTGACCACTGGAAGAGACCCAGACCTAATCGCGGTCGGGTGCCCCCACCTGTCGCAGATGGAGATGAAGATGTTGGCCTCCATGCTCGATGGCAAGAGGCCGAGGTCGGACTCGCCGGAGGTCTGGTTCTGCACCTCGAGGACCGTCAGTACCTGGTGCCCCAAGGAGGTCGCCGTCCTGGAGAGGTTCGGGAAGGTCGTTTGCGATACCTGCATGATCGTGGCACCCATCGAGGCAAGGCATCGTTGCACCGCCACCAACTCGGCGAAGGCGTGCACCTACCTGCCCTCGCTTTGCTCGCAGAAAGTGGTTTGCGGCTCCTATTCGGAGCTCATGGAGAGGATAGCGTGATCCTTAACGGCCGTGGGATATCCAGGGGAAAGGCCGAAGCCGAGCTTGTGATGCTGCAGCAGCCCTTCAGCTTCCTGGGAGGGGTCGATCCCAAGACCGGCCTGCTCAGCGGCACCTCGGGAGCGGAGGGGCAGGATATAACCGGGAAGGTGTTCGCCTTCCCCTGGGGCAAGGGCAGCACCGTCGGTTCCTACACGATATTGCAGCTCAGGAAGGAGAGGAGGCTGCCAGCGGCCATAATCAATGAGCGGGCCGAGACCATCGTGGCCACGGGCGCGGTCATGGCCAACGTGCCCATGGTCGACCGGATCGACCTGTCATTGCTCAGGAACGGCGACCTGGTGGCGGTCGACGGGGGGCTCGGCACGGTCGACATCCAAGGGGTGAAGGGCCATCGAGTGGTCACCAGCCTGCTCACCCACAAGGGGAGGCTGCTGGTGCTCAAGCGCAGCGACAAGGTCTCCACCTGCAGGAGAATGTGGGCGGGGGTGAGCGGCTACATCGAGCCGGGCGAGGAGCCCTTGCAGACGGCCATAAAGGAGATCGGCGAGGAAACGGCCATCTCCTATGCCAAGCTGCTTCGGACCGGGAGCGTGCTCTCGGTCAGGCAGGAGGGCACCATCTGGGTGATCCATCCCTTCCTCTTCGAGTCGCCAACAGACCAGGTGACCATCGATTGGGAGCACACCGAGTACCGGTGGGTGCTCCCCTCGCAGACCGAGGACCTCGTGCTCGTTCCGGGCTTCAAGCGACTGCTCGGGGACCTGGGCCTCTGATCAGATGGTGGCGTCCACTTCCTTCTCCAGCAGGTTGAGCTCGTGCGCGTCCAGGGTGGACGGATTCAGCACCAGCATGAGGATGGAGTGGTTGATGGCCACCTGGTCCCTCAGCGACTGCACCAGGCGCAGGACGGTGAGGAAGTTGTTGTTGGTGATGAGGTACTCCAGGCCGTCCAGGAGGATCACGCCGCCTTCCGCCTGGGCCAGGAACTGCTCCAGGGACACCGACAGCTTCTCCAGGTCCTTGGGACGAATGCTCGACTCCTTGCCCACGTTGCTCAGCCAGAGGATAGGGGTCTCGCCCAGGGTCCATTTGGCCTTGATCTTGAGCGGGTAGTTGCGGGTGACGCAGAAGCCCTTCATGCCCTTGGCCAGGGCCCTCTCGAACAGCTGGTAGGACCGCTCGGCCTTCTCTTCCTTGATCAGATAGGTGAAGGACCTCTCCAGCTCCACCTCGGCGACCGGGGCCTTGGGCCTTGCCGCCTCGCCCTTGTCCTCCTCCTCGGCCATGGACTCGATGCTGACCTTGGCGCCGCAGCTGGGGCAGTTGAGCTTGTCCGGGGGCACCATGGAGCCGCAGCTCTCGCACTTTACCATGGTCTCGAACCCGCCCTTGCTGGCGTAGGCGACGATCTCGTCCACGGTCTTCTCGCCCATGCCCTTGACCTTGCGCAGGTCCTCCTTGGAGGCGGACTTGACCTTGTCGATGGAGTCGTAGCCCGCCTCGTAGAGCATGTCGGCCTTGACCTGGTTCATGCGCGGGATCCTGAGGAGGTAGGGGACCAGGGCCTCCTTGGACAAGGTCTTCGCGGGCCTGGCCGCCTCGGTGTGGGGCGCGGGTCCCTCCTCGGTCCTGAACAGGTGGTGCGATATCCTCTTAACGTCGTTCTTGGGGAGGCCAGGGAGGTCGGAGAGCCGCTCCTCGCTCAACGGCTTGAGGTCGGCGAGGCTGCGATATCCCGACTCCACCAATGCCAACGCTCCCTCCTGTGAGAGCCCGTTGATCGTGAGGAGCTCGTCCAATGCCTTCTTGAAGTGCAGGGAGGTGAGCGCCACCTGCAACTTCTCCCCTTCCACCTCCCAAGAGGCGGAATGGTCCCCCTGCGGGGCGTCCACGAACTCCAGCCGCCGGCAGCGGGTCTCGGACATTATGTGATCGTGCCAGGTCTTGAAGTACTCGGTGAGCTTGACCGAGGCCCTGACCTCGGCGCGCACGTACTCCTCGACGTTGAGCCTGATGTCCTTCCTCATCTGCTGGATGCGGCGGATTAGCTCCCGGGCGAAGCCCTCGGCCTCGATCTCCGGGGTGATCTCGAAGTCCATGTAGAGGTCGCCGCCGTTGAACGTCGCCCCCTCCACGTTGTCTGGCAAGGAGGAGGTGAAGCTGACCATGTTCGGCTCGATCTTTATCATCTGGCCCTCTATGCCGAGGGAGTAGGAGCCCTTCTCGATGTTGTCCCTTATCTGCTTGGCCGGGCGCGACTTGAGCAGCACGGCGATCTTCGACGCCCATTGGCGGTAGACCTTGCCGATGGCGTTGGGGTTGGGCTCGGCGGTGAGCACGATCTCGCTCCACTCCTGGCCCGGCGGGATGTACTCGATGGCCTTGACGTTGGCCTGGGAGAAGATGACGGACTCGAGCTGCTTCATCGATTCCATGGCGTCGTTGTTCACGGCCCTGACCACCACCCGCTTCATGGGCCAGCGCAGCTTGATGTTGCGCGACTGCCTCTCCTTGGTCACCAGGTCCACCAGCTCCTGGACCGTGGCCATGCTCTGCTCCAGCCTCTCGTCCAGCCTGGTGGTGTCGCCCGCAGGCCAATCGAGCATGTGCACGCTCTCCAAGGAGCCGTCGATGTGCTGGTAGATCTCATCGGTGATGTGGGGGCAGAAGGGCGCCATGACCTTGACGAGGCTGAGCAGCGCCTCGTGCAGGACCTTGTACGCCGCGACCTTGTCCAGGTCCCCCTTCTCGGACCACATGCGGTCCCGGATGAGGCGTACGTACCAGCGCGAAAGGTCCTCAAGGATGAAGTCCTCCATCACCCGGCAGGCCTTGTGCAGCTCGTAGGAGTTGA
>DATIXC010000126.1:0-2851 GCA_035518995.1 Methanomassiliicoccales archaeon
CCCCGGAGCTGATCGTCCCATCCTCGGTGCAGCTGGTGGAGGGGCAGCAGCTGGTCCTCAACGCCAGTACGAGCGACAATTCCGGCTCGGTCAGGGTCACGTGGGACGTGGGCTGCGACGGCTCCGTCCAGGGCGAAGGCCTCTTCTTCGTCGCCCGTCTGCCACCCGGAGAAACCGTGATCGGGGTGACCGCCTTTGATTCCAGCAACAACTCGCGCTTTCAGGTGGTGAGGGTGATGGTGACGCCGAGACCACAGGAGGCTGCGCTTCCCTACGCCATAGCTGGAACGCTTGCAGCAGGCGCCGCAATCTGGGGCGTCCGGAAAAGGGTTAAGAGGGCATAGTCCGTTTGGAAGGCGGATGCAGCTCCGACGCTTCAAGCCGAGCGACCTGCCGCGCGTTTACGAATTGGCCTGCTCTTCGCTGAGCGAGAACTACAACCCCACGCTCTTCGTCGACCTGCACACCTACTGGCCGGAGGGCTTCATCGTGCTGGAGCACGAAGGCGTGATCCTCGGGTTCGTGTTCGGCATACTTCTGTCCCGCATGGACGCGCGCATTCTCATGCTGGCGGTCGATGCCAAGATGCGCGGCAGGGGGCTGGGGACCGTCCTCTATCGGGAGTTCCAGCGGGAGTGCGCGCTCAAGGGCATCCGCAACATCACCCTCGAGGTCAGGGTCAGCAACGTCATAGCCATACACTTCTACGAGAAGCTTGGCTTCCAGATGACCGGCAGGGTGCCGATGTACTACTCGAACGGCGAGGACGCCTTCCGCATGGACCTGCACTCCTGATCAATGGAACATCTGGTCGTCGCTGGAGTGCTCGTTCCAGAAATAGTAGGGGCTCTTCTCCTTCTGGGCGGAGCTCAGGTCCGTCCCCAGGCCCTTGGTATAGGAACCGTAGCGCTCCTTGATCTGCTCCTCGGCGGTGCGGCTGCGCTTAATCGCCAAGGCGATGTGCTCCTCCTCGATGAGAGGCGCGGCCTCGTGCACCGCGATGTCCCCGGCCGCGCGGATCAGCCCGCCCAGCTCCCTCAGCCTTAGCGTGAGCGAGTTGGCGTGGTGGTCCACGTCCTTGGCCCTGCGTCGCGCCTCCTTGATGACGGCCCTGACCGCCCGCACGGAAGCGTGGGGGATCTTGCCGTCGAAGGTGATCTCCTGGGCCACGAACTGCACTAACCTGGCCTCGTTCTCCGGCGTGTCGTCCATAGCCGTCTTCACCAGCACCTCGTACCCGTTCCCGTTGATCCTGGACCTGAGGGGCGCGAGGATGTGCTCCAAATCCTGGATGTTGCAGGCGCCCACAAAGACGAAATCGCACGGCACGGCTTCCACCTTCACGCTGGCACCCGAGGATTGCGGGTTGCGGCCGGATATAGGGAAGCGCCTCTCCTGCATGGCGGTGAGTATGAACCTCTGAAGGTTGCCCAGGTGGGACAGCTCGTCAATGAACAGAACGCCCTGGTGCGCCTCATGGATCGCCCCTGGCACCACCCGGTCGAAGGGCTGCGTCCCCAACTGGGGATGCCCACCATAGGGATCGTGCCTCACATCGCCCAGCAGCTCGGTCTCACTGGCGCCGGTAGCGAAGACGAAAGGATTCCGGTCCAGGGGCACCAGGACCTTGCGCGGGCTCTGCTTCTCCAGCTCCCTGCGCTTCTCCAAGGCTTCCTGGTCGAGCACCCGGATCATCTCGCCAGTGCGCTCGAACACGACCACCTCCTCCTTGCCGAAGCGATTGCGGGTGGTGGTGACCCTCTCCTTGCCGGTGGGCATGTTGCTCATCCCCGGCATGGACATTGATGACTCGAGCAGGCTCGACATCAGGTCCCCGAAGGGGTTCCCCGCCGTGCCCGCGTCCCCTACCTTGGCCTTCTGGCACTTGGGACAGTACCTCTCCTTGTAAGACGAATAAGTGCCGCAGTTGCGGCAGCGGTAGCCCAGGCGCTCGGCCACGTTGATCGGGGCGTTCTTGGGGTCGATGAGGTCCCCGGAGGCGAACTCGCGGGAGGCGTACTCCCTCCTCACCTCGTCCTCCTTCTTGACCTCGACCAAGGGCCTCTCAGGGTTCTCCGGGTTGTGCACGATCCTGATCTCCTCGGTTGGTCGAGGCAGGTGCAGGGCCAGGGCCTGGGCGATCATGCTCTTGCCGGTTCCCGGCGGGCCTACCAACAGCAGGTGCCTCCTCTGCTTAGCCGCGATGCGCGCCAAGTGCACCGCCTCGTCCTGGCCTATGACCCGGAGCAGGGGGTCGCTGGGTATCGCTATCTCTGCGGTGGTGGCGACCTTGCTCAGGTCTGGCAGGCTGTTCGGTGCGTCCTGGCTCATCTCAGTTCAGATCGTCCTTGGTCCAGACATCGACATTCGCGGGCTGCTTTGTAATGTTTCCCATCTTGGTGCCCACGATGGTGCCGATCTTCTGCTCCGCGGCGATGTCCAGGATGCGCTGGGTGACGATGCCGTCGAAGACGACGGCGTTCACGCCCTCAACCCCCTCCTTGAGGGTGTTGGCCAGCTCCTTCACGGGGATTTCCCTGACCACGGCTCCGCTGGGGTTGAGCATCCTGGCCTTCGATGTGGAGGCGAGCTCGTTGATCATGCCCTTGTACTTCTCCTGAGCGGCGTTGAGCTTCTTCCCCCCCCGGTTGTCCTCACCGAACTCCTCGGTCGGGGGCTCCATCCTTTCCATGGGGGGCCTCTCGGGGCGCTCCTGCCTCTCTGGCCTCTCCTGACGCTCGGACCTCTCTTGCCGCTCGGGGCGCTCCTGCCTCTCTGGCCTCTCCTGCCTCTCCTGACGCTCGGACCTCTCTTGCCGCTCGGGGCGCTCTCCCCTCTCGGGGCGCTCCTG
>DATIXC010000127.1:0-2899 GCA_035518995.1 Methanomassiliicoccales archaeon
ACGCCCGGAGGAGTCGGGGAGGAGTACAAAGCCCTTTACGAGAAGGTAGGGGTGAAGGCCATCTTCCAAGGCGGCGAGGAGCACGGCGTCGCCGGGATAAGCTTCAACGCCTTCGCTAACTACCATGAAGCGTGGGGGGCCCAGTTCGTCCGTGTGGTTAGCTGCAACACGACTGGTCTCGTCCGCACGCTGTACCCTATCGACCGGGTGTTCGGCATCGAGAAGTGCTTCGCCGCGCTGGTTCGGCGTGGGGCCGACCCCGGCGACAAGAAGGGGTTCGCCCTGAACGCCATCGAGCCCTCCCTCAAGCTCCCCACCCACCACGGGATCGACGTCCAGACGATAATGCCTTGGTTGAACATCAGGACCATGGCCGTGGTCACGCCCACCACCATGATGCACGTGCACTGCATCACCTGCGACCTGAAGAAGAAGGCTACAGAGAACGAGGTCCTGAGCGTCTGGGACGAAGTGCCGAGGATCAGGTTCGTCAGCGGTAAGCACGGTATCAAGTCCTCGGCTCAGGTCATGGAACTCGCTAGGGACCTGGGGCGCCCTAGGGGCGATTTCATGGAAATCATCGTATGGCAGGACGGGGTGAAGATCGAAGGGCACACGTTGTACTACTATCAAGCCATCCACCAGGAGAGCGACATCGTCCCGGAGATCGTCGACTGCATCCGCTCCATGATGAAGCTGGAGAACGATCCGATGCGCTCCATCCGCAAGACCGACAGGGCCATGGGCATAAGCAAGTGAACCTACAGGCCACAGTCCATTGAATGACTGCCAGTCCTTGTAAGAAAAGATAATCTAATCAGAGGTCGAATAACATATCGCAGTCTAGGAGGGAGGATACTTCATGGTCGAGTTCAACACCCTGGATGACTTCGATTTCAAGGGTAAGACGGTCCTTCTGCGCGTGGACATCAACTGCCCGTTGCACAAGGACACGCTGGAGATCGAGGACGACAACCGCATCCAACAGATAATGCCCACCTTGAAGGAGCTCCTGCAGAAGGGGGCGAAGGTGGCCATACTGGCCCACCAGGGCCGACCGGGAGACTGGGACTTCATCCCCTTGGACAGGCATGCCAAGGTCATCTCGCGGCTCTTAGGGAGGCCAGTGAAGTATGTCGACGACATACTCGGCACCACCGCCATGGGCGCCATCCGCTCTATCGCGCCAGGGGACGTCATCGTCCTCAAGAACGTGCGAGAGCTGCCTTACGAGCAGGAGAAGAAGACCATGGAGGAGCACGCCAAGATGGAGCTGGTGACGACGCTTGCCCCTCTCTTCGACATCTATGTCAACGACGCCTTCGGTGCATCGCATCGGTCCCAATGCTCCTTGGTAGGTTTCCAGGCGGTCCTGCCCTCGGCCGCCGGACGCCTGATAGAGAAGGAGCTCAAGGCCCTGGGGCAGGTCTTCAGCAATCCGGCCAGGCCCAGCGTCTTCATTCTGGGAGGGGCGAAGTTCGGCGAATCGGTGAAGGTCATAGACCGCGTCCTCGGCAAGAAGATCGCGGACTGGGTGATCATCGCCGGAGTCACAGGCAACGCTTTCCTGAAAGCCCGAGGTGTCAAGCTGGGAGCGCCGAGCGAGGAGTACCTGGCCAAGGAGATGACCCCCGAGGACCTGGAGGCTGCGAAGAAGCTGCTTCTGGAGAAAGGGGAGAAGATCATCCTCCCCTATGACGTGGCGATCGAGGTCGACTGCCGCAGGCGCGACATCCTGGTCGGCGACCTGCCACAGGACCACCCCGTGCTGGACATCGGGAGGGCGAGCATCGAGAAGTTCTCCCACGTCATCGCGGGCGCGGGTACGGTCTTCATGAGCGGGCCAGCGGGCATGATCGAGAAGGAGCCCTTCACCCTGGGCACGAAGGACTTGATGCTGGCAGCGACGCACTCCAAGGCCTTCACGGTCATCGGGGGAGGTCACACCGCCGCAGCGGCGGAGAAGTTCGGGCTGTTCCATAAGTTCTCTTATGTGAGCACTGGCGGCGGAGCTCTCGAGACCTACCTGCTAGGCAAACCTCTGCCCGTGGTGGAGGCGCTCAAGGTGGCCAAGAACCGCAAGTGCCCGTCGAAGTGAAGCGAAAGGAAAATGCGAATCGGGCTTATGACGCCCCAGAGGCTCTGGGAGAGACTATTTTCTAAGCACCTTTCCCATGCGCTCCAAGGCCTCGACGATGCGCTTCGAGTCCTGCGTCAGGGCCATGCGCGCGAATCCCTCCCCGTTCTGCCCGAAGCCTATCCCGGGCGTGATCACCACGCCCGCCTCGTTCAGCATCTGGTCGGCGAAGGACATGGAGCTGCCCTTCGCGCGGAACCAGAGGTAGAACGTGCCCCTCGGCAAGGTGACCTCGAACCCCAGGTCCTTCAGCCCTTTGACCATGATGTTGCGCCTCTCCTCGAATATCCTGATGTTGTCACGCACCATCTTCGGCTTCTCCCTCCCCTTGTATTGGCCAAGGGCGAAGGCCGCCGCCTTCTGCACGAACTTCGGCGCCCCGGAGTCGACCTGCGACTTCACCCTCTTCAGCCCGGATATGAGGTTGGCGTCCCCGACCGCATAGCCGAGACGGTAGCCGGTCATGTTGAACGTCTTCGACAGGGAGCCGAACTCGATGGCGCCCTCCCTTCCCACCTCCAGCATGCTCGGGGCCACGTAGTCGTCGAAGGTCAGCTCCGAGTAGGCGTTGTCGTAGACCATTATGGTCTTGGTCTCCACGCACCACAGGTAGAGGCCGATGAGATGGTCCTTGTTGACGCAGGCGCCGGTCGGGTTGTTGGGGTAGTTGAGGAAGAGCATCCTCGCCGACGGGTCCAGCATCCTCGGGGAGTCCTCGATCTGGAAGTTGTTGTTGGGGAGCAGGGGGACGCGGATGGGGAC
>DATIXC010000128.1:0-5040 GCA_035518995.1 Methanomassiliicoccales archaeon
GCTATTCGGAGAATACGACCTAATCGCCAAGATCGAAGCCGACGATTTCAACCTGCTCGGACAGGTGGTCGTCGACAAGATACGCTCGATCCCCGGAGTAATCGATACGAAGACGCTTACAGGAATAAAGTTCTGAGGAAAGGTGAACGAAAGATGTCTATAGAAGATTTCTTGACCGTGCTGGTGTTGACATTCGCCCTGTTCATGGTGCTGGCGGGCGCATTCACCGCTTACTTCGGTAGCGGAAAGAGCAGGACGATCGGCATTGTTCTGCTGCTCGTCGGCCTCATCGTGGGCATCATCTGGGTGTACCTGGGAGGCTTTACCGACATCATTGATGTCGAGCTTGCCGACGTCGTTTGGACCGCCTTCCTGAACATCATATCGGCGGTAATCGGCGCCCTCATAGCCATCGGCGTGTTCCTGCTCGCCATCATGAAGAGCTGAACGGGCCGGAACCCCTAACCCTTTCCTTTTCTATCTTATTTTCAGCCATTCCGATATGCTTTTATCCTCCCATCTTTTGAGAGGCATTCATGCCCGCTGTCCTGGTGATACTAGGGAGCAAGAGCGACATCGAGGTGGGCCAAAAGGCGGCCGCCACCCTGAAGAGGTTCGGGGTCGAGGCCAAGATAGCCGTGGCCTCGGCCCATCGCACCCCTGACCGCGTCAAGCGCCTGGTCGTATCCTCGGACGCGGACGTGTTCATCGCCGTCGCCGGGCTTTCCGCGGCCCTTCCAGGGGCCATCGCCTCGTTCACCATCAAGCCGGTCATCGGCGTACCGGTCAGCGGCAAGGTAAACTTGGACTCCATCCTCTCCATCATCCAGATGCCGCCAGGGATCCCGGTCGCGGCGGTGGGCATCGACCGTGGCGAGAACGCGGCGCTGCTCGCCCTCGAGATACTGGCCATAAAGGACGCGAACCTCGCCTCCGAGCTCAAGAAGCACCGCAAGGAGATGGCCGACCAGGTGGAGAAGGATTCCCAGGAGGTAGAAGGCTGATGTTCGACCCAGAGGAGTTCGTGCAGGAGGCGATAGCCGACCTGCGCAATACCATCAAAGGGAAGGCCATCATCGCCTGCTCCGGGGGTGTGGACAGCACCGCTGCAGCGGTCCTGGCCAGTCGGGCCATCGGCGATCGGCTCCTCACCGTCTATGTCGACACGGGCCTGATGCGGAAGGGCGAGACCGCCATGGTCGACAAGATGCTCTCCCGCCTCGACGTCAAGCACAAGATCGTTGACGCCTCGGACGAGTTCTTCGACGCCCTGAGGGGCATCGCCGATCCTGAGAGGAAGAGGAAGATAATCGGGGAGAAGTTCATCAGGGTGTTCGAACGCGAGGCCAAGCATTTCCAGGCCGAGTACCTCGTCCAAGGCACAATCGCCCCGGACTGGATAGAGAGCGGGGACGACACCAGGGACACGATAAAATCGCATCACAACGTCGGGGGCCTCCCCAAGGACATCGAGCTCAGGCTGGTGGAGCCATTGAGGGACTTGTACAAGGACGAGGTGCGGAAGCTGGCCCGCCACCTGGGCGTCGAGGTCTCAGAGAGGCAGCCTTTCCCCGGCCCGGCGCTGGCCATAAGGATCATGGGGCCGGTCACCCGCGAGGACGCGGACATCGTGCGCGAGGCCTGTGCCATCGTGGAGGAGGAGCTGGAGAAGTCCGCGCAACAGGGCAAGATGGAGCTGCCTTGGCAGTACTTCGCGGTGCTCCTGCCGGTACAATCGGTGGGCGTGCACGGGGACAACCGCGTCTATGGCAAGACCATCGCCATCCGCGCCGTGCAGAGCATCGACGGGATGAGCGCCGCCTATTCCAAGGTACCCCATGAGGTACTGGAGCAGATCTCGGTGCGGATCACCAACGAGATGAAGAAGAGCGTGAACCGTGTGGTGTACGACATCACCAACAAGCCGCCAGCGACCATCGAGTGGGAATGACCCCATTCTGGCTCTCATGTGACCCATGATTCGGAACCCATCGCCACTGCGAAGAAGGCTGAGAGCGCGGTGATCATTATGGCCGTGGAAACGGCCGAGCCACTTCTTCTGGATGGGTCGCTTTCGATCAAACCCTCCCAGACCAGGACCGTGGGTATCACCAGGATGAAGAACGAGACCATCTGCCCGTATGAATCGAAGGTGATCCGGAACAAAGCATAGGGTAGGGAGTACCAGAGAAGCAATATCATGAAGAAGATAAGAAAAGCCGCGACGGCGTTCAGCCAGAACAGCTTCTCGATACTTGGCCTCGATATCACGGCCAGGTTCCAAGCGAAGATGATCGCCACCAAGAATACCAGGAAGAAAGGGATGCGCGTTATGTCGAAGAAGGGGTGCCCATTGATGTGGCGGATCGGGAAGAGCACGAGGGTTAGCGCCGCAGCGCTCGCCATGAGGACACAGCAGACGACCAGCGCCTTTGCGGAGAAATCTCGGATGAAGCTCGCCGATTCCCAGGCGAACAGGCCAAGAAGCAGATGCCGAGGTAGAAGAGAATCCATGAAAGCAAAGAAGCCCTAACATACCACATACCCCGGCCATCCCCCCAGTCCACGTATTCCCATTGCGTTACCGACAGGGCTATGGCGAGTATGGCGAACATCAGTATCAGCCAATGCCTTCTCCGTGCTCTTCAACCACAGGATAGAACAAATATCGGGGGATGAGAAGCCAAGCGAGGCTCACTCCCCCATATGGTCCCAGGTGTCATGTTCCTCGATAAGTTCCTTGGCCGCCCTCAGGATTTCGCGCTCTCTCCTCCTATCCCCCGCGCGGCCACAGAGCTGTTCTGAAGTGTACTTGCGGTGGCAGGACGGGCACAGCGTCTTCAGGTTTCCGGGATGGTCGGAGCCCCCCTTGGAGCGAGGGATTATATGGTGGACCTCGAGGCTCTCCCAGCGGTACCCACCTTGGCCGCGCCTCACGGCCTGGTCCCACAACTTCCTCCTCGCCCTTCCGAACATCTCCCCACAATCCTGGCAGGCGTATCGGTCCCGTCGCAGGACGGCTCCCTTGAGCCTGAGCCAGATGAGCTGGCGGACCAATTCAGGAGTATCTGGGCGATAGGGGAGAATCGTTGTCCCCTGCTCAAGATACCTGATCGGGGGTCTGCGCTCGCGCATCTCCTTGAGGACCGATTTCACCGAATGCCAGTCCTCGCACAGGCGCTTGGACGTGGAGCCCGTCCTGTGCCTGCCGTGGCAGTATGGGCAGCTCACGATACGCCCAATGTCATCGGATTTTGTGATAACTTCCCGGAAAGGGCATGCGGCGAGCATCTGCCTATCGCATGGGGCCGGCCATTCCTCCTTCGCTCCCTGGAACACCAGCGTCCTGGCGGAGGGATCGTCGGCGCATGTCTTTTTGGATTGGAGGAAGCAATAGCTCGCCTCCCCTCCAGTAATGCGGTGAACGCACGCCATCCCCTCCTTTCGCCTCAACGAGCGAAGAAGCGGTGTATTACAATGAGAACCCTTCGCTACGGCCCGGCCTGGCGCAGAATATCCTCGAATTGATCCCAGGTCGATACCTTGGCATTGGGCACGATCTCGTCGTCAGGTGTGTAGAAGCTAGACTCCTTGAGCACGGCGATCATGCCCACGTTCAAAGCGCCCAGGATGTCGGCCTGCAGGTTGTTGCCTACGAAGTACGAGCAGTCGGCGCTCGTGCCTAGGTTGGAGAGGGCGATCTTGAATATCTTGGGGTTCGGCTTCCTCAATCCGACGTCCGTGGAGAAGACTAGGTCGTCGAAATACTCGTGGATGTGGTAGTGCCTCATGTCCCTCTGGGGGAAGTAGGAGGGCAGGCCCCAGGCCACGTCCGAGACCAGCCCGATCAGGAAATCGTTGTCCTTCACGAACTGGAGCATCTCCCTTGTCCCAGGAACAATCTCTCGGTGCTCCAGCAGCACGGCGTAGAACTCCTCCAGTGACTGCTCCATAAGTTCCTCGTCGCCCTCGACCGCGAAACGGTGGAAGCAATTGTCGAGCACGTCCGTCAGAGGTATCTCCAGATGTTGCTCGAGCTTTACCTTCCTTCCCTGCTCGAGCAGCTCGAGGAGGTACTTCGACACTTGGTCCGGGTCGACGCCGTTGGGCGAGGCGTCGCACACTCTTCTCGCCACTTTGGACGAAGCTCTTCGCTCTGGGTCCCTCCAGTCGTCATGGTAGTTTATAAGGGTATGGCCAAGGTCGAACAGGACGGCCTTCATCGAGTCCTCGTCAGATTTCCCTTGCACATAAACCTTATGCAACGCCCACTCGCCTTGGTTGATGGTTCAAGGCAACAACGGTTAATTAGCCATGGGCGGATTCCGTGCTATGAAGGTCCACGTCGTCGACAACGGGGGGCAATGGACGCACCGCGAATGGCGCGTGCTCAAGTACCTCAAGGTCGACACCAAGATCATCCCCAACACCACGCCCTTCGATGAGCTGGAGGGCGTGGACGCGCTGGTGCTGTCCGGTGGATCCCCCAGGGTCGCATTGGAGACCGAGCGCATGGGAAGGAACGGAGAGTACCTCGACAGAGCTGGATTCCCCATCCTCGGCATCTGCGCTGGTATGCAGTTCATGACCAACCACTACGGAGGAGCGACCGCCCCGGCCAAGGTCCCGGAATTCGGGAAGACGACCCTCCATGTGGACGACGAGGACGACCTTTTCGTGGGGCTGCCGAGGACGTTCACCGTCTGGGAGTCCCACAACGACGAGGTGTCGGTCCTTCCGAAAGGGTTCAAGGTGCTCGCCCACTCCGACAATTGCTCGATCGAGGCGTTCAGGATCGAGGGGAAGCCCTTCTATGGCCTTCAGTTCCACCCCGAGGTGGAGAACACGGAGCATGGTTACGACATCTTCAAGAACTTCCTCAAGGTAGTGGATTCCTGGATGGTAAGATGACGCCAGAGGAGAAGGAGGTCCTTCGGGACGCCGTGGATAAGAAAAGGAGGGACGAGCCCTTCGAGAGCTCGCTGGCCCGGCAAGTGAAGAATCATGGCCTCACCTACGACGACTACATCCACTTGGTAT
>DATIXC010000129.1:0-2940 GCA_035518995.1 Methanomassiliicoccales archaeon
GGCCGCCCGAGCGGCCGCGGAGGGTCCAGCCCGATTCGCCGCTAGGTCAGCTGGCCATGCATTGGCCACTGTCCATGTCCCCGCTCACTCTATCGCCGCTGCCAGCTACGCCGCGAAGGCCATTTGGGCCAACGACCCTCAAGAGGCAGTGAGACATGTGGCCGAGGAGCGCGACTGGCAATATCGACGCCTGATCGATCTGGTAGACCATCGGCAATAGAATCACGTGTTCGCTTCTGCTTCATGGCCATTCCGTAGCTCAAGCACTAGTGCAAGGTAGGCTATCGACGATGCCGCAAGAACGATCCCTGCCCCTTGCCAGGCGGTCGCGATGTTATATGTGTTGGCGACCCAGCCCAAGGTCACGCTACCCGCGACGCCTCCTAGCTGCAGCATTAGCGACTTGAAGGAAATCAAGGTTGACCTGTGCTGGCTAGGCACCTGCTGATTGAAGAGCGTGGAGTGGGGCGAATCCTCCACCCCTGTGATGAAATAGATTAGGATGTAAAACACCGCGAACCCGAAAATCCCTTGCTGGAATGAGAGAGCGATCAGCGCCCCGGCCGTCCCAATCCTGGATAGCAGGAGAACAAGGGCATAGGAGTTCCTGAGCTCCTCACAGATGGTCGGCGAGACGAGGCTCCCCAGCGACGAGGCCAAGAAATAAGCGGCGGCGAGCACCCCCAGCACCCATGTCTCGCTCGTCTCGCCCAGTATCTCGCTGACCTGCGGCTGCCACAGGAGCTCGAGGCCTGCGATGGCGAAGCCCAGCACCGTCATGGCTATTATAAGCATCCTGGTGATGCGGTTGCGCATGCCCAATTCGACCGAGACGCCGATGATCCTGGGCGTCGAGCGCAGGCTCTCCATGACGGCCCCCTTGCTGAAAGGACGCTGAGCCTCCTTGACCATGATGGCGGTCAAGGCCGCCTGGATGATTGCGATGACCGCGGCAACGACGAAGTTCATGGCGTATGGGTTTCCGAGAACGTCCGAGGAGAAGGCAGCGGCGACCGAGGGAATCGCCCCGCCGATCAAGGAGCCCAGACCAATCCCTAGTGGTATGAAAAAGCCCGCCCGGGCTAGCGCATGCTGGAGGTTGCCATGAGGATTGGTACGGTGGAACTCGTCAATGAACCAGGCCTCGATCGAGCCCGAGGAGAGGGCCCTCGCCGCTCCCATTACTGCTGCGCTGACGAAGATGAGGACAAACCCGCTCACCAGCACGATCATGACATACCCGATGAGGGTTACTGCCAGCGATAACAGGTAGACGCGCTTACGCCCGATGGCGTCGGCAAGTCCGCCGGTGGGCAGCTCGAGGGCGATGGTGGTTATGGAATATCCAGACATAACCAGGCTGGCCTCGAAGATGTCCAGGCCCTTCGCCAGGACGAAGAGGACCAGAATGGGGAAGACCAGCCCTACAATCAGCCAATGGACGGTCTGATTGATGATATAGACGCGTAGAGGATCGGGGCCGAGATTGCTCATCCGTCTTCAGAGGTCAAATCCCAAACTAGCTATATGAGAAAACTCGGGGGCGGGGGATATAAAGGTATATAAAGCCCTATTTAAATACGAGCCGAAGGTGACCTAAATGGCCAAGATAAAGATCGAGAACGTCGTGGCCTCCACCTCCCTAGGTGAGGAGCTTGACCTGCAGTCGATCGCTCTCGCCCTCGACGGGGCGGAGTACGAGCCCGAGCAGTTCCCCGGGCTCATTTACAGACTCAAGGACCCCAAGACCGCGACCCTGCTTTTCCGCTCTGGAAAGGTCGTGTGCACCGGGGCCAAGTCCTTGGAGCACGTCAAGGTGGCCATAAACAAGGTCGCCAAGCAGATCGAGAAGGCTGGCATCAAGATCAAGATGGAGCCGAAGATCGAGGTGCAGAACATCGTCGCCTCCTCCGACCTCGGCCAGGAGATCAACCTCAACGCCATCGCCATCTCGCTGGGCCTGGAGCGCGTGGAGTACGAGCCCGAACAGTTCCCCGGCCTGGTGTACCGCATCGATGAGCCCAAGGTCGTCGTCCTGCTCTTCGGATCGGGCAAGCTGGTCTGCACAGGTGCTCGCAAGCCTCAGGACGTCGAAGCGGCGGTCAACAAGATCACAGAGGAGCTCAAAGCGGCCGGCCTGCTCCGCTGATGCGCGTCCCCATACTCGACAACCACGTCCATCTCCACCCCGAGGGCCGCCACGTAGAGGCGGCGAGGGACTTTGCCAAGGCGGGAGGGACGCACCTGGTGCTGAGCCACCTCCCATACGAATCGGTCCCGGTTACCGAGGCCCGGCACTTCGGGGAATCCTACGATATCACTCTGGGCCTAGCCGAGAGGGTCAGGAAGGAGGTGGACATCGGCGTGGACGTCACCGTCGGCCCTTATCCGGTACTGTTGATCGGCCTGGCGGCAAGGCATGGCCTCAGCCGAGCCACGGAGATCATGAAAGAGGGGATGGAGGCTGCGCAGCGCGTCGTACTGCAGGGAAAGGCGATCGGCATCGGAGAGATCGGTCGGCCACACTTCCCCGTTTCCGAGGATATATGGGACGCTTCGAACGCGATCATGACGTACGGAATGGGCCTGGCCAAGGAGGCTGGCTGTGCCGTCGTGCTGCACACGGAGAGTGCCACCACGGAGAGCATGAGGGAGATCGCCCTCATGGCAGACCGCGCTGGCCTACCAAGGCATAGGGTCGTGAAGCACTACTGTCCCCCGCTGGTGAGCGACGAAGAGAGCTCGGGCCTATTCCCCTCGGTCCTGGCGAGCAGGTCGGCGATCGGCGAGGCCCTGGCCAAGGGGACCAGGTTCCTGATGGAGACGGACTACCTGGACGATATGAAAAGGCCAGGAGCGGTCATGGCCATAACCACGGTGCCCAGACGCACCAAGGCCCTCCTTCAATCGGGTAAAATGAGCGAGGACCAGGCGCACCGG
>DATIXC010000130.1:0-10472 GCA_035518995.1 Methanomassiliicoccales archaeon
CCTCCAACCTCATCGCTCATTAGATTCCTCTCCTATTTGGCGATGCGACCATCGCTTGCTATTGCAATTCGAGGCACGGATATTTAACAGCTCTTGATATTGCCTGGAAAGCTATTACGATGGTGCTCATGTCGATGTTTGCGCACTATTTCAGACCGTGGTCGAGATGGTCGTCATGACGTCCAATGAACTCGAGCGAGTGGTGGAGCAGCTTAAGATGATGGCCGACCCAAGGAACGTGGCGGGCATGGCACACTATGGCATCTCGACCGAAGGCACCTTGGGGGTCCCGATGCCAGCATTGAAGAAGCTCGGAAGGAGCATAGGCATGAACCATGAGCTGGCGCTCGAGCTGTGGGACAGCGGCCTGCATGAGGCACGGATCCTGGCCGCGTTGGTGGCGGATCCTCTGAGGACGGACAAGGCCATGATGGAGCGATGGGCGGGCCAGTTCGACTCCTGGGACATCTGCGATCAGGTGTGCTCGTACCTTTTCTCCTGGACCAGGGCAGCTTACGAGGTGATCCCGGGCTGGGCCGCTCGGGAGGAGGAGTTCGTGAGGCGCGCCGCGTTCGTGATGATCGCCGCCCTGGCCGTCCACGACAAGAAGGCCAGCGACCACTCCTTCCTCGCGTTCTTCCCGCTTATCGAACGAGGCGCCAGCGACGAACGCAACTACGTGAAGAAAGCGGTGAACTGGGCCATCCGGCAGATGGGGAAGCGGAACCTTGGATTGAGGGGAGAGTGCGTCCTCCTCGCGGAGCGCGTCAGAGCGCAGGGCACGCCGAGCGCCAGATGGATCGCGGCCGATGCCGTCAGGGAGCTCAACTCCCCTGCGGTCATAGCCAGGCTGGACGCCAAGCAGAGGAGGTCCCGAGGCATAGGGGCAGGTGCCGGGGAAGGACAGGGTGACAATTTGAAGGTATGAAAGCTATGCAAGATGATTATTATTGTCGAATTCCCCGACACTTTGCCTGTTCACGATCATGAGAATCGTCATATTTAACGATTAGGCCCTCGGATCGGACAGCCATAGCGAAGAAAAAAAGGGCTCAATTCAATGGCGCCATGGCCTTGAAGGGCCTCTCCCGCTCCCTGCACATCGTCTGAACGGCGTGCTTCCCTGAAAAGAGGCAGCCGGTCACGCCCAAGACTGGAGCTGCCCAAGGCCCAGCGATGTACAGCCCCTTTAGACCGGCAATGGTCCTCATGGGGCGGGCGGAAAGGGTCTCGGTGGTCAATGACCAACCGCAGGGGGCCCCTTCGCAGCTCTGCGTCGCCTTCCAGGCGGTGAAGGGGGTGGACACCTCTACCAGCTCCGCCTTGCCCGACATGCCAGGGTAAATCCTCTCCAACAAACCCAGGGCGATCTGACCGATCCTGGCCTTCTCCTCCTCGTACATGCGCCGGTCCAGGGCGCGCAGCTTGTACCAGAACTGCCAATCGCTCTCGAAGGTGGCGGCGATCAAGCTCTTGCCAGGAGGGGAGTACCCTCCCTCAGAAGTGAAGCCGCGTAGCCTCATCATGAAATTGGGAACTGTCCCGACGCTTATAGGCTCGTCCAGAAGGACCGTCTGCATCGGCGGAAGGCCGTCGATCGCGTCCCCGACCCCGATCGAGATCGAGACCCTGGGGGTGGAGGGCTTCCAGTCCCTATATCTCCTGTCGACCTCATCGTCGACGAATCTCCCACCCAGTAGGCCATAGATGGTCTGCCTTCCGTCGGATGCGGATATGACCGCGTCCGCTGGAGATTCACGTGCGTCGGCGAGCGAGACCCCCTTGACCCTGCCCCCTTCTGCCATGATGCCGCCGACCGTCGACCTGAGCTCTATCTCGCCTCCCAACCTCCTGAACCGGACGGAGAGGTCGTGCACCAGGCCATCTGACCCGCCATCCACCCTTCCGAGCTGGCCTTTCGTGGCCAAGGAGAGGATGGAGGGGATGAGCCATGCCGGGGTATCGACAGAGGATATCGAGCACATCGCACGCCGAAGGAACGGGTCGTGGAGCCTGCCCGACCATTGCGACATCGGGGCGGACCATGGCCCGCGCAAGTACCTCTGATACTTCCTGGACTTCCAGCGCTCGGCCAGGTTGGAGCCCAGGCCGCCGAAGTCCGATGGCATGGCCTCGATTGAATCGAGCAGCTCCACGGCATCTATCATGCTTATGGCATCTATCAGGTCCTCGATGTGGTCGTTGTCCTCGGGCGCGATTTGTTTAAGCTGCGATTCCAGCTCGTCTGGGGTGTCGCAAAGGTTGACCTTCCTGGCTCCTTTCTCATCCGAGACCTCCCACCTTCTCAGGGGCGGTATCCCCCTCCCTGGCAGGACCCCCAGCTCCCGAAGGAGGTCGTGGGTCCCGGTGCCCGGCGCATGCCCCCAGATCAGCTCTGGTCCAGGGTCCATTCGGAAGCCCTCCCGGTCCCAGGAACGGGCCAGGCCACCCTCCCATCCCAGCTGCTCGAAGATCGTTACCTGATGGTCATTCATCCTCGCATAGCATCCTGCGGCAAGGCCAGACAATCCTGCGCCGATGATCGCCGCCCTGCCAATGGTCATTGCCCCATTCCCCGGTTCGCTGCCTGATGCCATGATTCATGTGAACCAAAGTGAAAAAGATTGGCCTTGTGGAGCGATTGCCTAGAGCGCAAGCGTAATATGCCGAACCATTCTTCCGGGTTGCATGCCGAACCTAAGCGTCGCGGTCATCGGCCCCATTGGCTACTCGAAGGAGATGGCCAAGAAGGGCACCTCCACGGACATCACCCTCTACGACGTGAAGAGGGGCGAGGACACGGTCAGCTTCTTAGAGCCGACCAAATACCCGGAGCGCTTGGCACCGCTGTTCTACGCCTGCTCCATGGCGGACAGCGCCTTGGTCGTGGTCGAGGAGGTCAACGCCCAGTTCGGGGAGTGCGTCCTCATGCTGGACGCCTTGGGTGTCCGCAACGGGCGCATCATCCTGCGGAACTACTTGAGCCCGGAAAAGGTGGCCCCCCTTATCAAGGGGACGGTGCTGGAGCGCTACTCCTACGAGCAGGAGGACTTCGTCGCATTGAGGGAGACCTACCTGGACGAGGCGTCGAGGAAGGCCTCGGAGCAGCCTACGGCCGACGGCTCGGTGCCCGTCGACCACTTCTTCAACGTCAAGGGAGTGGGCACCGTGGTGCTAGGCCACGTGGCCAGGGGAACGGTCCATAAGTTCGATGAGCTGCGCGCGCTCCCGGGCAAGAGGTCGGCCCTGGTCCGGTCGATTCAGAAGCACGACGACGATTTCGAGGCCGCCACCAGGGGCGACAGGGTGGGATTGGCCCTCAAGGGCATCGACGCCGAAGAGCTGGACCGTGGCGTCGTCCTCAGCAACCAGGAGGACATCAAGTGCGAGGGCAGGATCATCGTCGATGCCTCGCTGTCCAAGTACTGGCCCTCGCCCCTGAAGGAGGGCATGGTGGTCCACGTCGGCCACTGGATGCAGTTCCTTCCCGCCCGGGTGGCCATGGCCGACAACGGCAACGATTGGCGGCGGCCGAGGTTGGAGCTCGTACTGGAGAAGGAACTGGTCCACCCTCCCGGGGCGCGGGCCGCGCTCTGCTACCTGGACGGCGGCAAGCTGCGCGTCGCCGGAACCATCGCCGTGCCTTGATCAGAAGGGGACTATCGGAGCCTGGATTAAAGCAGCGTCCTGATGAGGGTCCTCGATCAGGGTGACTCCTCGCGCCATGAGCTTGGCCTTGTTGTAGGAGCTCTCGAAGACGGAGAGGTCCGCCTCTTCCGCCGAGAGCTCCATGTCGAACAGGCGGGCGAAGGTCGCCACCCGCTGCTCGAACTCCTTCTGGTCGCATAGATGCGTGTCCATCCTCAACAGCTTGGTGTACCCGCAGCGCTCGAACACGAACTTCAGGTTCTGATAGGCCTCCAAGGCCTTCTCCACGTCCTTGGAGGTGAGCTTGCCGTACCACATCTCTGCGTACCCGGGGATTATGAACATCGTGCCGCGATGCTCGCGGAGGTGCACCAGATAGCCGTCCCTCCCTCCCATCATGGCCCCGAAGCAATCGTCTATCTCCCTGCCGAGGGCGTCCCTCAGGATGGTGACGGGCATGCCCACCTCCTGGGATACCTTGTGCATCTTCCTCAGGGCGTTCCGGCACAGACCATAGAAGAGGAGGACCCCGTCCACGTGACGGCTCATGCCCTTGCAGGTGAGGATGACCTCGCTCCTGAACGCGTCCGGGTCCCTATGCAAAGAGGTGGTCTTCATGTCCAGGAGGACGCTGAAACCATTACCTGCGTGCAGGTCCGGCACGTTCGACGGGGGCACGACCTCGACCTCGAGCCCGGGCAACTTCGCTCTCGCCCTACTGAGGAACCTCTCGCCCTGATCACTCCTGAGGACGTAGACGTGTCTGAGATCGGTGTCCTTACCCAGGACGTGGATGAGCTCATCCTGCAGGACGGTGCAACCGATTATACCTATGGCATCGCCTTTGGCCAACTCCCTTCCCCAACGCAATCAGTTCGCAGTCCACGATATTTAATTCTTATGAGCTAAGAAGCGCTCTCGCCTTCTCCTAGGAATGGTTATCTACGTTCCCACCGTTCCTAGTCCAAGCGGTCGGTCCCGTGGACTACTCCAAGTTCGAGATAGACCTCAACGCCAAGTGCACCTGCGGCTGCATGGAGGGTAAGCGCATACACAAGATCTACCGGTTCCCCAACGAGGTGGGCGCCTCGGTGGTGGCAACGCCCAAGTCGGAGGGGTTCAGGGAGGGAGGCTTTCGCATCCTGGTTATCCATTTCGAGTGCCCTCCGCCGGACAACACCTATTGCGTGGATGACGAGGTCATGGAGTGCGAGGACTGGGCCGTGGTCGAGGAGAACCTTGGCCAGCTCTTCTCCCGCCCTCGTTCCGGGCATTGATGCGCCTTCAAGCTTCTCGCCGCCCTAGGCGGGAAAGTAATTATATCAAGATACCTGAATGTAGAAACAGGCTGCCTTGCCGAGCAGGGCGCTGAGGGGAGGAGAGGTCCAGATGATGAGCGACAAGGGGGCGGACACCGAGGTCCAGAAGCAGGTCCTCAGGAGCCTCAGGGAGTTCTATCCGATCAAGGTCGACGACATAGTCCTCATAGCGGCTGTTCAGAAGGTCATCAAGGACGCCTCCGTCGACCAGATAACCAAGGACATCGCTGTGATGAGGGACAGCGGTCTGGTCGAGGAGACGGTCATCAAGGCGCCCTTCGGCAAGACCGAGACCAAGAGGCTGAAGATCACCTCCACAGGCATCGAGCGATTGCAGGGCCTGGAGGAGAGGGAGGTCAAGGGCGTCGTCTCCGCCAAGGAGATCGAGTCCCGGCTGATCGAGACCTACGACCGTATCAAGGGCGACCTCGAGGCCATGCGCCAGAACCTCGAAGCGAGTCAGAAGAGCCTCGAAACGGAGATGGTCGAGATGCGCAAGCGCATCGCCGACCATGACCAGGTGATCCGGACCTACTTCGTCAGGGTCATCGAGACCTTCGGAGTGTTCGTGGGTATCTTCGCGGTGGTGGTCGTGACGTTACAGACAGGCATCGTCACTGCCACGAACGCTATTCTGAATGGCAAGGCCGATCCAATCTTCTTTTTACTCTTCGTCATAGGCATCGCGCTTACCGTGGCAGTTGTGATTCTCGCCCTTTTATACGGAATACGCAAGCTGGTGCTTATTCCTCCAAAGACAATGTGACCGAGTCATCACTGAGGATCAGAGTAACAAGCTTGTGACTTCGGCCCTCAAGGCGTCTGCATTTTTCGGGCTTCTTCCAATGCCATCAGCCTCGCCCCATATGCGAGGGCCCACAGCACCCCCGCGTAGAAGATCATCCTCTCCATCCCCCCGGGTCCTATACCCAGGTAGGCTTCCGCCCCCATGAGGACGAGCGCCGCCAGGCCGATCAGGCCCATGGCGAGGGAGAACCACGAGAACAAGGGCTTGGTGATGGTGAACGCGTAGATCGCCGCCAGGCAGCCGAAGAGGAAGGCGACCAGGGAGAAGATGGTGTGGGCGACCCCAGTATCCTCGTTGAAGACGGCGACCCCCAGCGCCCCGATGCCGGAGAGGGCGATGAGGAGCCAAAGATGCGATTCCTTCCGCTGGTAGAGCAGGGACGCGGCGAGGAGGACGAGCAGCCCGAAGGCCAGGACGCCGAGGGTGAAGATCTCCCTGGATGGCGAGGGCCCGACGCCTAGGTCGCTGATGTAGTTGCCGGAGACGCTGTAGCCCGGGTACAGGAACTCGGCGATGTTGACCAGAAGTATCAATTCCACGCAGGCCACTACCAGGATTGTGCCGGGGCTCACCCACCTGGCCATGAGGGCGAGAGCCGCTCCTGTGATATAAAAGAGAATCGGTGCCCGCACCTCCGTCATCGCCCCCTCGCGCCTTTTGCACAACAAGCATTATTTCAGGGCGCGTGGAATCATTCCCTCGGTGCTCCTATGAAGGCGATTTGGAACGGCTCTCTGTCCTTCGGCCTGGTGAACATCCCCGTGAAGCTGTATGCGGCCATAGAGCGCAGGCCGGTCAACTTCAAGTTGCTGCACGAGAAGGACAACTCGCCCATCGAATACCGGCGCTGGTGCGCCCAGCACGACCACGAGGTGCCCTGGAACGAGGTGGTGAAGGGGGTCGACCTGGGGGAGGGGACGTTCTACGTGCTCTCCAAGCAGGAGCTGGGCTCGCTGAGGCCCAAGCGCTCCGAGAGCATCGAGGTGCAGGAGTTCGTCCCCGAGGACAAGGTGGACAGGATCTGGCTGGACCAGCATTACTACCTGGGGCCGGACAAGGGCGGCCAGAAGGCCTTCTTCCTCCTCCGCGAGGTGCTCTCCAAGGAAAGGAAGCTGGCCATAGCCACCTTCGTCCTGAGGGAACGCGAGTACGTCGCCGCCATCGGGCCCTACGGGCCAGGGATGCTGCTCACCACCATAAACTACCTGGACGAGATAAGGTCGGAGGAGGGCGTGGAGGGCCTGAAGGAAAAGCCCCAGACCAAGAAAAACGAGCTGGAGCTGGCCCAGCAGCTGATCGACAAGCTTACCGTCGAGAAGCTCGACCTCTCCAAGTTCAAGGACAACTACCGCGAGCGGCTGAAGCAGGCCATCGAGACCAGGGACGCCAAGCACCTGGTCCAGGTGGAGCAGGAGGTCAAGGCCACGACCGAGGCGAACCTGCTCGACGCCCTCAAAGCCAGCCTGGAGAGCTAAGGGATGCACCAGCCTATGCTGGCCCAGACGGGCAGGCCGGAGGACCTCTCCCGCCCGGGGTGGATATACGAGCCGAAGCTGGACGGGACCAGGTCCCTCTGCAGCAAGGACTCGAGGCTGACGTTCATCAACCGCAGGGGGAGGGACATTACCGACCGCTACCCCGAGTTCGACTTCGTCCAGGACATCAAGGCGTCGCGCTGCCTCCTGGACGGGGAGATAGTGGTCTTCGACTCCAAGGGGAACCCTGATTTCCATCTGTTGCAGAAACGGGAGCAATCCTCCCCGTCCATGCGCAGGTCGCTCAGCGCCCGCTATCCGGCGACCTATGTCGTCTTCGACGTGCTGATGAAGGACGGCATGGACCTCACCTCCAACACCCTGCTGGAGAGGAGGCACCACCTCCAGTCCATGATAACCGAGAGCAGGTCCCTCAGGGCCATCGTGTCCTCCACGGACGGCACTAGGCTCTGGGCGTTGGCCAAGGAGAGGGGCATCGAGGGGGTCATGGCCAAGAGGATAGACTCGCCCTACGAAGAGGGCCGCCGTTCCGCCTCGTGGCTGAAGGTCAAGACCACCAGGACGCTCGATTGCATCATCGTCGGGTACACCTCGGAGCTACGGCCCCTGTCCGCCCTGGCGTTGGGGCTCATCGACGCCAAGTCCATAATCTTCGTGGGGAAGGTGGGGACGGGCTTCACCGACGCGTTCATGGAATCCCTTAAGGCGAGGCTGGACGGGCTCAAGGTCGACGCCCCCACGGTGGTGAATCCCCCGGAGCAGCCGATGACCTGGACGGAGCCGCAACTGGTGTGCGAGGTCGAGTACCTGGAGGTGACGCCCCAGCTCCATCTGAGGGCGCCCTCCTTCAAGAGGATGCGCGACGACAAGCTCCCCGAGGACTGCACCCTGGACCAGATCAAGGGCCCTTGAGGCGCGATCTGGCTAGCCTTTGATCTTGGTCTTCAGCTTGTCCTCGGTCCTCTTCAGGCCGCCCTTCAGCTTGACGTTCTCCTCGTGGAGCTTCGCCTTCAGCTTCTGCTCGTCCTTCTTGAGGCCCTCTTCGATCTTCTTGGTGGTGCCCTTGCCGACCGTCTTCTTCTCCACCTTCTTCTGGCCTTTCTCCTTGTCCTTCTGGAACTTGGCGCTGGCCTTGGCTTCCTGCCGGGCCACCTTCTTGCCCTTGCGCTTCTCCTCCTCCTTCCTCACCGCTGCCTTGAGCTTCTCTTCCTCTTCCTTGATCTTCTTCACCACTGGCATCTTGAGCCACCTTCAGCTTCTCGACTTAGGACCAACGAGGCCTAATGCTGATGCAAAGGACATACTAGAAAATCCATTTTTTCCTGGAAAGAGCTCCTAGAAGTTGCGGTCCCCTTGAAGAAGCGCATCGGCATGGGGAGGATCCTCAAATCCTCGTGATGTCCTGTCGGGGGCGCTCAGTCAAGGGGAGCTGATTCAATAAAGTGGACGTCGTAATATAAATAGATATTGATTAATAATAATTATCGATTCAGATAACGATGGAAATGGGCGGCGACCAAACCCTTTTTAGTGGGCAGATGGGTTGATAACGCACGGGTCGTCCATGCCAAAGAGGATCATAGTCATCGGCGCGGGTGCGGCTGGCCTGACCGCGGCCTCGACGGCGCGAGAGCATGACGCCGAGGCCGAGATCGACGTGTACACCGAGGACGAGCACATAGCCTACTCGCCCTGTGCGGTCATATACGTCATAGAGGGGAAGATCAAGGACTTCGACTCGATCGTCATGCACGACCCTCTCTTCTACAGGGAGAAGCGGAGGATCTCCGTGCACACGAGGACCAGGGTCGCCGGCGTGGACACCGATAAGAAGATCGTCACCTTGGACGACGGTGGCACGAAGACGTACGATGCCCTGGTCCTGGCCGCTGGCGGGAGGATGTGGGTGCCCCCAATCGAGGGGACCAAGCTCAAAGGGGTCTTCAGCATCAAGAGCGTGAACGACGGGAAGGCCATCCAAGAGGCCTTAGGGCGCACCGACTCTGTTCTCATCGTCGGCGCGGGGGTGATCGGCCTGATGATGGCCATCGCCGTCCGGAACCTAGGGAAGCAGGCCACGGTCGTGGAGATGCTCCCCACGGTGATCCCCAGGATAATGGACGAGGACATGGCCGCCCTGGTGCAGAGCCACTGCGAGGCCAAGGGCGTCAGGTTCGTCATGAGCGCTCCCATCGAGGCCATCAAGGGCGAAGGCAAGGTGGAATCGGTGAGGGCGGGAGGGAAGGATTGCCCTTGCCAGATGGTGATAATGGCCACCGGGGTGAGGGCCAACCTGGAGCTCCCCAACCTGATGGGCCTGGACATCGGGCCGCTAGGGGCGGTAAGGGTCAGCGCCACGCTGCAGCCCTACAAGAAAGGCCGCCTGGTGAAGGATGTCTTCGCGGCCGGGGACATGATAATGTGCCAGAGCGGGGTGACGCCCGGCCCCACCATGAGCCAGCTCGGCTCGAGCGCTGTGAGGCAGGGTCGGGTGGCCGGGGCAAACGCCGCGGGGGGTTATGCGACCTACCCGGGAGCGCTGTCGCCTTGGATCACCTACCTAGGGGAGCTGCAGGCGGCGGGAACGGGGATATCATCGGGCCTGGCCGACTACTTCGGCATCAAGGTCGTCGAGGGCAAGGCCGACGGGCTCACCAAAGCGCGCTACTATCCTGGCGGGAAGGCCATCACCGTGAAGATCATCGCGGACAGGGAAACGCATCGCATGCTGGGAGCCCAGATCGTCGCCGGCGAGGACGCGACCGGTCGGATAAATTGGCTGACAGGGGCGATCCTGAAAGGGGTGACGGTCGAGGAGTTCGTCAACTCATTCGAGAACGCGTACTGCCCTCCGACCTCGATGGTCAAGGACGTGGTCAACCAAGCGGCGGAAGCGCTCATGGCCCATTTCGCGGGAGAATAGAATCACATGGATCGGATTCGACCCCAGTGGATTGGCCTGCCAGTTCTTAAGAAACTCATCGCTCATGAGCCCAGGTTATGAACTTCTAATACAGGCACAGCGATGTGTGGGGCATGAGTCTCGCGGAGACCGTTGGAAAAGAGCTCGTCCAGACCATGACCCCTGAGGAAAGGGCGCATTTTGCTGACACTCTACTCACCGAATTCCTAAGCGTGATGTCTAGGGAGGAGAGGAAGGAGATACTTTACCACATCATGCCTATGATAATCGAAGAGGCC
>DATIXC010000131.1:0-13176 GCA_035518995.1 Methanomassiliicoccales archaeon
GATCTCCGATGGGACCTCCTCCACGTCCAGGGCCTCCAAGCGATGGAAGGGCGCACCAAAGTGGCGCATGTTCTCCTCGCAGCCCGCGATCATCTCCGCCGAGATGTCAGAGCCGATGACCTTCGCGCCAACCAAGGAGGCCTCGAGCAGTATCCCGCCGGTGCCACAGAAAGGGTCCAGGAGGGTCTGGCCCTTCCTAACCCTCGTGAGGTTGACCAGGGCCCTGGCATGCCTGGGATGCAGGGAGATCGGCGAGAAGAAGGGCCTGCTTCGGACATGCCTCTGCTCGTACTGCTCCCGGTCCACGCGCACCTCGTCGAGATAGAAATGAAGGTCCTCGGACCACAGCACCCGTAGCCTCACCTCCGGCCGTATGAGATCCACCTTCCTTGACCTCGTGACCGCCTCCGCGACCTTGTGTAGGAGCCGGCTCGACTCCTCTGGAGCGCCGGTCCCTTGGAAGCGCCTCACCCTGACCGCTATCGTCCCTGGAGGAAGGTCGAGGCCGCCTGCGAAGCGCGCCGCCTCTTCCACGGCGCAGGAACCGAGGTACTCGCCCGCGCGGTGGGCGAGCGCCAGTCTGGAGACGACTTCATTAAGATTGATGGCAGGCAAGGAGCAGACGGCATAGCCTCCGCCGCTCCGTAGTACAGTCCCTTCGGACGACGAGACCGCCAGGCAGGCCAACAGCTCGGCGAAGGGTAAGGTGGGATGCTCCCCCGAGAGTTCGAAGAGGTACTGCTTGCCGCTCATCCTGTGCCAGGAAAGGCTTAGTCCCTTATGCCTTCTTCCGAGACGGAGAACACCGCCTCGGCCTCGGGCAGGTTGGGGGAGTCGATGAGCCTGGCGATGCGCTTGCCGCCCTTGCTCTTCCTCAGGTATATGCGGTAAGTGGCCGCATGGCCGACGATATGCCCTCCGATGGGCCGGGTCGGGTCCCCGAAGAAGGCGTCGGGCTTCGCGGATACCTGGTTCGTGACCGCGATCACCGCGTTGTTGAGGTCCCCGAAGCGCAACAGGTCGTGCATGTGCTTGTTGAGCAGCTGCTGGCGTTCGGCCAGCGCCCCTCTGCCCACGTACTCCGCACGGAAGTGGGCGGTCAGGGAGTCCACGATCATCAGTCGGACCTTGGTCTCCTTGGCCATCTCCATGGCCTTGTCCACCAGCAACATCTGGTGCGAGGAGTTGAACGCCCTGGCCACGTGGATCTTATGCAGGGTCTCGACCGGGTCCAGGTCCATGGCGGTGGCAATCTGCACAATCCTCTCTGGCCTGAAGGTGTTCTCGGTATCGATCACGATGACCTCGCCCTCCAGTCCGCCCTTCTCGTACGGCATGGTGGCGTTGACGGCCAGCTGGAAGCAGATCTGGGTCTTGCCGCTCCCGAACTCGCCGAAGAACTCGACGATAGCCTGGGTCTCGAAACCGCCGCCCATCAGCTCGTCCAATGCCTTAGAGCAGGAGGTCAGCTTGCGCAGGTTCTGCCGGCGCTCTAGGATGACGTCCCCGGGCTCGAAGCCCCCGACGTCCGCGGCCTGCTTCGCTGCGGCGATGATCTTGGCGGCGGCAGCCTCCCCGATCTCGCAAGCCTCCATGAGGTTCTTGGGCGACTCCACGGCGATGGACATGAGGTCCGTATATCCGGCATCACGTAGCTTATCGGCAGTTGCGGGTCCTACTCCAGGCAACTCTTCTAGTTTCTTCTCAGCCATTGATGCACCTACCTCTTATCTTATCCAAACAGGGCTTATAAACGTGCAAGGGGGTGGCACGAAAGTACCCGTCATGGTAACTAGGAAGTATTGATCGTGGATAAGGGATTTCCCTGCAATAAGTCTAACCCTTTCGACAACTGGACGGCCAACGAAGTGCGCGCTCACGTTCAAAAAGCTTTAAATGCCTGCCACCTCTTGCGGGTGAATAATGGCCAAGAAGAAGAGGAAGGAGGAGGAGGTGGAGCAGAAGTATGAATGGAAACCTCCAGACTTTGATGAAAAAGGCTTCCTCGAGAAGGATATTAGGGGCACCAAGGCGCTCTTCATCTCCTCGCTGCTCGGCCTTGTCCTGGGCGTCGTTGCATACCTTACTACGGGCTTCACACCTTATCTTGGCATAGTCATAATCTTCGGCGGAGCCCTGTTGCTACGCTTCATCTATCCTTACTTCAAATTATCCTCCATCGAGACTAGGACCTTGGCAGGGAACTATGTCCTGCTGATCTTCCTCGCCCTGGGCGTATGGATAATCCTGCTGAATCCACCGTTCTCCGACCAGATCCCGCCGCAGGTGATGCAGCAGAAGACTTTCTATGTGCACAACGGCGAGGTCCTGCTCTATTCCTCCACCCCGATCACCGCGGGCGACCTGACCAACATAACCGTCAACGTCCGGGACAACGGCCAGATAGCATCGGTCCAGATAGAGGTCCATTTATCATCTGCCAGCCCAGGCGCTTTTATGGACATGCAATCCACCAGTACTTACGGCTTCTACGAGCACAAGGATACGTACACGACTAGTGGCCAATATCTGTTCACCATCCAAGTGACCGATGGTGCGGGGCACCTGACCAGCTATCACGGCACGTTCCTCGTCGCACCCTAAATGGCTCATCGCTCCCAAGGAGCGGTCTTGTCCAGGAGCGCGGTGATCGAGCCCCGAGGCCCGCCCCTCATGAGCTGGGCATGAGAGAGCACCCTCATGCCCACCAGCCCCTTCATCTCGCTGCCCAGAGCTGCCTTCCTCAGCTCCTTGCTCAATAGCTCTTTGGCGCTGCCATATCGTCGGTGGATGATCGTAGCCCATCGCCCGTTCTCGATGTACGGCCGCACCATCGCGCCTTCCTTCCACTTCTCGAGGAACTGGGCGCTGTGCTCGCTCGTGACCGGGGGGCCGATGTGCTTCAGCGAGGCAGGGAGCTCGTCTGTCTGGAGCTCTGCGAGCAGGTCGATCTTGCCTTTCCTGATCGAGAAGCCCCGGTCGAGCACGACGAAGCCGGCCGAGTCCAAGGTGCTTTCCATCCCATCCAGCGTCCGCCGCACCTGAGGATAGAGGTTATCATCGATCAGCTCTGGCTTGGGGAGCTGCACCATCACTAGCCTGGTGCCCCTCCTCTTCATCTCCTTGGAAATGCGCGAGCGGCTCCAGTCGGCCCTCTGCCTGGGGAAGAAGAATCTCAGATCTGGTCCATCAAGGAATTCGTTGCTGGCCCTGACGAACAACGTCATGTTCTGCAAAGAGAGGGCCGAGGCCACGTTCCTCTCCTTGTCCACTGGGTCATAGAAGGTCATCGGCGAATTGAAATCGCGGCCATGCGTTTCGTCGAGCGAGAGCCTTAGCCCTTCTTTCCAGTCCTTGGCCGCCCTAAGCACGCCCTCGAAGTCTCCATACTTGAGGATCAAGAGCTCGACTAGGTATCCGGAGAAGCCTTGCACTTTCGCCTCGGCGCTGTAAGTGCCGATTCCCTTCATGAACTGCTTGAGCAGCCGCACCTGGTCATGCTGCTGCGGCTGAAGGTGGGAGACGATGTAATCGGTGTGGAACGGGGTGCGGTCCACCGCCGAGCGAAGCTCGGAAGCGCTCTTGACCGCGTAACATGGAACGATATCGACCTCGAACCCTCGGGACCTGCCGTGGATATAAGGGTGCTCCGCGTAGCGTTCCTCGCCGCCCAGCACCTTCCTCCCTATCTCAAGGCCAAATCTCTCGAGGTCCGACCTCGGTGCGCTCGGCGGAAACAGCACGAATACATCTAGGTCCGGAGGGAAGACGTAGGTGTCCTTGGCTGCCGATCCCACCAGTTTGACATCGAGCTCGTAAGGGACCGCCTTGGTTTGGGACCTGACCCTTTCGAGGATGTCCATCACCGCCATCTGGACCCTGCGCCTTTGCGCGGCGGTGGGGGACGCCCTCTCCAGGACTTCCTCTGTGATTGCCATTGCGACCCTGATTATGCCAAGTGGTTCGATAAAGGTTCGCTGAAGGGGTGTTTGGTGTCTAAGGTCGATGCTTTGGTGGGGATTCAGAACAGATGCTTAGGAGGAAAGTTGAGCCACCGACCTCAGACACCGTTTCTCACCACCCTAGAACTTCTATATAAATGTATTCCAAAGGAGCTACATGGAACCCGTAGAAATTTTGGCGTTTAGTCTACGCGCGATGCGTCGATAATAAGCCCTTGTCCCAGTGTTCGATTCATGGCGTCAGGCTCAAAGGCCCAGCTCCGACGCCACTTTCCTCATTCCTTCAAGGGAGATGGCCAAGAACTCGTCCCGGGGTATGCCGACCTCCTCGCATCGCATTATCCTTTCCCTGCTTACCCCCTTCGCGAAATCCTTGGAACCGAATTTCTTGACCAACGACTCGGGTTTGACGTCGGCCAACCTCTTCAACGGCATCACCAGCGCGCAAGCGATGACCAGGCCCGAGGACGCGTCCGCGGCGATGAGGGCCCTCTTCATCGGAGTGTCCACCGGAACCTTCGTATACTCGCTGTTATGCGCCAATATGCAGTCTATCGCCTCCTCGTCGATCCGACCTCTGAGAATGTCCTGCGCCTTGAGGCAGTGATCCTCGGCGCCGTTGCAGACCTCGAAGTCGATGTCATGCAGGATGCCGATGAGCTCCCATCTTGCCTGGTCCTGGCCCAGCCTAATGGCCGTCTGGCGCATGACCGCTCCCACGGCGATCATATGTTTGACGTTGTTCTCCTTCTTGACATGCTGGCGTACCAGTCCCAAAGCCTCCTCCCGGTCCATGCGAGCACCGCTTCCAGAAGAGACTATGTACTATTAATCCGAGGTGTTGGCGACATTCATTGTTGGCCAGGGGCGTACCCTCGCACCCTTATCCTTTCGCCCACGTGCAAGGCCATGAAGTCCCGTGCGGCGATGGTGCGGACACCCGACTCCGAAACGACGAAGTCAACCTGCTTCTGCACCCCATCGTGGATGAACTTGGAGCCGAAATGGGTGAGCACGGCCATGTCCGGCCTCAGCTCCTTGGCCATTTCCGCGGCGTCCTCGGTGCTCAGATGGAATCGCACACGGGACCTCAAGGGCCTGGTCACGTTCATTATCAGAACCTTGGCTCCTCGGTGGTCGTCCAGGACCTCCTGCCTCAGCTCGGTATCTCCGACGAACGACACGTCCCCTGAACGGGTCATGAAGCGGAAGCCGATGCCATCCGGGTCGCTGTGGCTCGTCCTGGTGGCCCTGATGCGCAGCCTCTTGACCACCAGCTCGTCGCCCGGGACCATCACGATGGACTTTGGGACGATGCTCTTGTGGTACTCGGAAACCGCTGGCCCGAAATCGCCATGCCCCGAGATCGCGCTCCTGCTTCCCGCCAGCACGCCGCGGCGCGAGAAGGAGCAGGCGGTCATGCCCTCGACCAGGACCTCGGCGTCGCCGTAGTGGTCCGGATGGCAGTGAGAGATCAGGAGGGCGTCGGTCCTGGCCGGGTCCATCCTCCTTTCCCTGAGGGCCAGGGCCGCACCGGGCCCTGGGTCGATGTGGACCCTCGCCCCATCTTCCAGGTAGATCCCCCCGGTCCGGCGCACCTGGTAAACGGTGGCGAACCTCCCGCCCCCGGTCCCGAGGAAGGTGATCTTGGTCATGCGCCCCCTCCGAAGCTCTTGCGCCCTATTAACAGATGCGGGCCCTCCAATACAGCCAGCAAAGTTTGATTATCGCCCACCTGAATCAAGCCATGGTACGATGAGCAGCATCCTGATCGAGGGCGGGCACGTGGTCACGCAGAACGCGACCCGGGACGTGGGGAAGGCCGATGTGCTGATTGAGGATGGAAGGATAATCAAGGTCGGCGTGGTGAGGGAGTCCGCGGACGAGGTCATCGACGCCCGCGGGGACATCGTCATGCCTGGTCTCGTGAACGCCCACACCCACGTCGCCATGGCCGTGATGAAAGGCATCGCCGACGACCTGCCGTTCGGGGATTTCCTGGACAAGGTCTTCGCCGTGGACGCGAGGCGCCAGGACAAGGACATCGACGCCGGAGCCAGGCTAGGCTGCCTGGAGATGATCCGCTCTGGGACCACCACCTTCGTGGACATGTACTACTCCGAGGACGTCATCGCCCGGGCGGTGGAGGACTCCGGCCTGAGGGGCGTGCTCTGCTGGGCCGTGCTGGACCAGAGGTTCACCACCCAGAAGGGCGTGCCTCTGGAGAACTGCAAGCGCTTCCACGCCTCGCACAAGGGCCGCAGGAGGGTCAGGCCGGGCGTTGGCCTTCAGGGCGTCTACGTCTGCAGCGAGGAGACCTTCCTCGGCGCCAAGGAGTTCGCTCTGGAGAACGACCTCTTGCTGCACTTCCACCTCTCGGAGACGCGCAAGGAGGTCTACGACCACAAGGACCGTACAGGGAAGAGGCCGGCGGATTGGCTCTCCCAGATCGGCTTCCTCGGGACGCGGTGCTTGGCCGCGCACGCCGCCTGGCTGACCATCAACGAGGTGCGGGCGCTGGCGAAGGCCAAGGCCTCCATTGCCTCCTGCCCAGTGTCCAACATGAAGCTGGCGACCGGCGGGGTGGCGCCGATCCCTGAAATGCTGGCCGAGGGCGTGAACGTCTCCTTGGGCACGGACGGGTCGACCACCAACAACAGCCTGGACATGCTCGGGGAGATGAAGACGTTGGCCCTGCTGCAGAAATCCAACCGCTGGGACCCGACGGTGGTGGGCGCGCAGCAGGCATTGGACTTCGCCACACGCAACGGGGCCAGGGCCATTGGCCTCGGGGAGGCTCTCGGTTCCATCGAGCCGGGCAAGACGGCCGACATCATCATCCTCGACGGTTCTTCACCCAGCCTGCGGCCGATGCTCCCCAAGAACATCGTGGCGAGCATCGTCTACTCCGCCAACGCGGGGGACGTCAGGACCACCATATGCGACGGCAGGGTGCTGATGCGCGATAGGAAGGTGCTATCCTTGGACGTCGGGAAGGTCCTCGCCTCCGCCGAGGAGGCCGGGCGCGAGCTGCTTGGGAGCTGAGATCAGCTCATCCGAAGGCGTATCAGGAAGGCCGTCCCCTTCGGCTTGTTGTCCTCGACCGTGATGGTCCCGCCGTAGCGTTCCACCACCTTCTTCACAATGAAGAGGCCCAGGCCCGACTGGCCGCTCTTGCCGTACTTGTAACCTTCCTGCCAGATCTTCGGCTTCACCTCGTTGGGGATGCCGATGCCCTGGTCGGCGACCCTCACCTCGCAAAAGCCGTCGTTCTGGGGCGCGATGCTGATGGCCAGCACGTCGCTGCCCGAATGGTTGATGGCATTGTTGATGATGTTCTCGAAGATCGAGCCGAGCGCGTCGTCCGCCAGGACGTAGCCTTCTCCCCTGACCTCGAAGTGCATCTTCTGGCCGATGAACTTCCTGACGACCTCATCGACGGTGGCGCGCAGGTTCATCATCTTCATCTCCTTGGGCGAGATGACCACCTCCACCTCCTTCATCTTCCGGATGATGTCGACGGAGCGGTCGACGGCGCTCGTGGCCGAGGCCAGGAACTTCTCGTCCTTCTTCATCTTGTATATCTCTAACGACCCGCCGATGACCGTGAGGTTGTTGAGGACATCGTGGCGCAGGATGCTGTTGACCACCTTGAGGGTCTTGTTCATCTCCTCCATGTTCCTCTTGTCGATGGCCCACTCGAGTATCCCCGGCAGGGATATCTCGTCGAAGTGCCACATTATCGCGTGGTTCTGCGCGCCCATCTGGATCGACTTCTCGATCCTCACTTGGTCGTTGCCGTCGGTGAGGATGGTGATAGGGACGCGGGGCACCTTCTCCTTGAAGCGGCCCAGTGCGTCAAGGCCGGCGCTGTCTGGTAGGTCCAGGTCCATCAGGACGCAATCGTACATGCTCAAGGACGCCTTGGCTATGCCCTCCTCCAGCTTGGAGGCGGAGCCCGTCTCGAACCGGACCTTAGGCGAGCGTGAAAGCAGGTCCAGAATGCGGTCCCTCCGTTCGCGATTGGCCACGATAAGCAGCACCTTGATGGTTCCCCTGGACATGCTCGACCTCTCAATTACTGTGATGCTTGGATGGACTGTCCGAGCACCGTCTTCGTGTTTGGCATCCAGGATATAAAAGTCTATCTCGCCAATGCTCGCCGATGATAATCATCACGAAACGAGGGCGGGCCTTCCGACCTTATGATAAGGACCGGACGACCAGGCTCGCCATCCGACCCTCCACGGTTCAAGGGTATAGAGATCGGCCTCGCTTCGATCGGGCCTTAAGAATTGAAGAGGAGTCCCGACTCCCGGATTTGAACCGGGCGCCTGCTGATAACGGCTGGTGACCGGCATGCCGGAAACCTACTACAGTCAGCCGCTCTAACCAGACTGAGCTAAGTCGGGTACGAACCCTATTACGGATACCATATTTGAAATTTTGTCCGCACTAGCGAGACATGGCATCCAGCAATCGAATCATGGTCTTGGATTGCCATATGAGGGCGCGTTACAACGATTGATTCGGCGACGGCAATCTTTATATAGGCTCCTAGTATTATCAATTGTCCGACAAAGGAGGTCTAAAAGACCTCTAATGTCTCCAGGGTGCGGAGATGGAGGAAAATGATCTGGAGAAGGTCACTTTGCGCCTGCCAGCGAGGTACATAAGGGCCCTCGATTTCCTGGTGAAGGTGGATGACTTTCCCTCCAGGTCCGAAGCGATCCGTGCCGCCATTCGCGACTTCACCTATCAGAGGGTGGAGCTGGTGATGGACAAGGTCAAGAAGATGGAGGACGCGGAGAAGACCTTGGCGGCCATGGAGACCTTCGAGGAAAAATACCTTAAGAAATAGGCCTGAGAGAGTGGGATGGGATGCACTTTCCTCGGTTCAGGAATCACGATTACCTCCCCCCTTTTTTTTCTTATTTCCTACGGCGGGCGCTCGAATGCTGATCATTCGGTTTGCGAGCCAGTCGTCCTTCTCATGAGGTACATGTCCTCGTAGGCATCGAACCCGAACCGCTGGTATAGCTTGACGACGTCATCTTTGCAGAAGAGCAAGAGGCACTCCATGTCCTTAAGCTCCGGATGCTCGAGGATGGAGCCGAAGATCAACCTGGTGAGGCCTCGTCCCCGGAATTCAGGGTGGACCACGACGTCCAGCACGAAGGCGCGGTAGACATGGTCGGAAACGACCCGGGCGAAGCCGCACAGCCTGCCGGTTCCCTGCTCCACCGCGCCGAACAGGTACTCCGACGAGGAGAGCATCCTTTCCACGGCCTTGACGTCCCGGTCTTTGGCCCAGTAGGTGCATCGGTAGAGGTCCATCAGGTCATCGACCTGCTGGGGCGTCAAGGAGCGTACCACAACGAAAGTCAAGGCGACGCACCTTCCTGAGCGGTCCGAAAAGCTCAGCCGATGTAGCCGAGGTCCTCGCGCTTCGGCTCCTGCGGGGTCTCGATCTCCTTGAGCTTGGAGGTGATGAGGTCTATCTGCTCCGCTTTGCTCTCCAGCTCCTTGAAGTCGATCTCCACGGACAATAATGATGCCAGGACGCGCAGAACGGCCTCGGCGCCCTTCGGGTCCACGAAGTACCCAGAGGTCTCGCCCATGAGGCAGACCGCCTTCACGGCGTTAATCTTGCCCAGCCCCAGCAGCAGCCCGCTGGCGCCGACGATCCCGCTCCCAGGCTCGCCCTTGGAGAAGACGACGCCCTCGGCCTTCATCTCCTCGACCAGCTCCATGTCGGTGGCGGCCCCGAGCACGCGGGGCTTCTCGATCATCTTGCCGATGCCGTAGCCGCCGAGGGTGAAGATCCTCTTGACCTTCCATCTCTTGGCCAGGTTCAGGACGAAGTCAGATAGCTCGTATTGGCCCTCGGGCGTTAGCCCTTGGTAATCGCCGGTGAGGAAGATGATGTCTGGGCGTTTCCCCTTGCCCTTGGAATAGAAGAGGGAGTTGGAGACCAGGCGGATGACGCCCTCGTCGTCCAGCAGCACCTGGGGCGGGAAGAACTTGGAATAGATGTCCGCGAACTTCACGGCCTTGACCTGCTCCACCATGTGCTCGGCCGCAAGCTTGCCGACATTGCCGACCCCAGGCAGGCCCTCGACCAGGACCGGGGAATCGAACTCTGGCTCCTCGTAGTACACGACCTTGATGTTATCCATTACCCTCACCTCTCTCCTTCTTGAGCCTTCGCCTGTACTCTCCGTACCTGTCCTCGGGCGAATACCTCGGGGGGACGGGGACCAAGGTCGGCGAGCCGCACTTCCTGCACGCCTGGTCCAGCGAGTACTCCTGGCACGTCGGGCACCTTCTTAACGAGGTCTTCATCTTTAACCTTTCCATGAGGAAGATTGCACCTTAGATAGAATAACTTGCCCTATAGGTCACTTCGCGTCCCGATGGAACGCGCCCTCTCCACCGCAACCCTTGATCTCCTCGATCATGGCGTCGGTGACCTGGCGAAGCTCCTCCTCCGCTGCCTTATAGTCCGGGGCGTTGATGACCACGCGGTAGCGCGGCGCGCCGACGTACTGGACCTTGACATGGCTCTCGGTATGGGCCGTGCCTTTCAAAATGGCCTTCTTGATGCGGTCCACGCCGTCCGAGGCGGGGCACTTCAGTTCGAGGATGCCGGATATCTGGACGAAAGGTGGCGTGACGTTCTCCCTGGCCACCTCGAAGAAGGCCTTGGTCCAATCCCCTGATAGGCCGTTCTCCTCCAGGGCGTTCTCATTGGCCGCACAGTGCTCGAAGGCCGAGTAGAGCGTGCCGAACTTGTCCACCATTTCGTCGGCGAAGCGCTCGTAGCACTGGTCCACCGTCAGACCCAATCGCTCGGCCACTATCTCCAGGAGCTTCTGGGCCTTGGTCTCGTTCTTCCATTGCTGAATCTTCTCCCGGCGCTGGTGCTCATTGACCGACTTGAGGGACAGGTCGATGTGGCCCTTGGAGGTGTCCACCCCCAGGACCTTGCAGACGACCTTCTGCCCCTCGCGAATGTAATCGCGTATGTACTTGACCCATCCCGTGGCCACGTCCCTGACATGGACGAAGCCCTCCTTGTTGCCGTACTCGTCCAAGGTGACGAACGCTCCGAAGTTCTTGACGTTCTGGACCGTGCAGACGACCAGCTCGCCCTCCTCAGGGAACTCGGAGACCCGAGGCATTTAGTCTACCACCTCTAAAAGCTGGCCCTTGACCGCACCGTTACCCCCCTTGGGCTTGATCAAGGTCGAGCCGCATACGTGGCACGTGACCGGGGTCGCCGGCCTCTTGAAAGCGACCTGCTCGTTCTGGCAGTCCGGGCACTTGACCTTCACGAAGTTGCCGGTGTGCACCATGTGGATCACTCCGCCAGCTCGAACTTCTTGGCGCGGAAGCACTGCTTCTGGTGCGCCCTCTTGCACTTCTTGCAGCGATATCGGAGGGCGACGCGCTTGGTCGGTTTCTCGCGGCCCTCGGGCTTCGGCCTAGGGAAGCCGCCGTAGCCAGAGGTGGCGCGCCTGAATCGCCTCTGGCCCCACTTCAGCTCGCTGGCCTTCTTCTTCTTGACCCTCTCCACCTCGTGCTCGTTGTGCTTCTTGCAATAGGGACAGTAAGTCTCGATGTTCCTGGGCATCTTCATATGGGTTCACCTCGGAAGCAGGTTGCCCTAATACTCATTTCATATATAAGTGAGACGGCCATCATCGAAATTCTGAGCCCATTTCATTCCGATGAGCCAGTGCCTATATTCTGAACTCCTTTTGTTTTTTTATTCTTCGAATCAAACCTCGACGTACTCCTTCATCTTGGGCCATATGACTTAGTCGTCCATGTCCTCGAAGATCCTAAGCCGGGGTAGTTGCTTTATTGCCGATCATCATTGGCCAAAGGTAGCTAGGCGGCTCCTCGATGCCGATGTCATATGGGTACCATCCAGCCCCTAAGGACTTGCCCGTCTTACCGAAGGCTAGGAGTCCAGCCTAAGGATAAAAATAGTAAATGGTTTGCGCATCACATCATCCTGCCATCATCCAACTGTGCAGATTTCACCTTTCTAAGGAGGACAACGTCTATCATCAGCAATGCCACAGTCCAAACGATGATGGACAAAAACAGGAGTGCCGTATCCAGAGGCTGGGTCGAAGAGTTGAATAACTGCGTGTAGGCGGTTGTCCCACTGTAGGACTCGTAGAGCAGAGACATGATGGAGTTGAACGGAGACGCGTAGACCGCCGCCGCAGGAATTATCGAATTCATCTGAAGATTCCCGAGCGCGGTGATGATCAGCAGGGGAAGGAAGATGATGAGGTTGACACTGCGCAGCCCGAGATAGTTGGTCGCGACTAACATCAATAACACTGCGAAAGCCATCATGAATACCCCTACTAGAGCCGAAACCCCTATAGCGTACAATGGATAGCTAGGAGGCATGCTGGCGCCGAAGCTCGCAGTGAATAGTCCATAGGTCATCCCCAATGCGAGGGTGACCAGGATGACACCGATGACCGAAGCGCAGCAGGTCAATGCGGCCAAATAAGCCTTCGGCGTGAGTTTGGTGAATCGGAAGCTGTAGGCAAGCGAAGAGCTCGCGTGGCTGATCGTCCTGGCGATGTTGATGGCGATGAAGCTCAGGCCGAACAACGCAATAATGCTGAACCAAGACGCCGTTGTCAATTGCTCGATAAGCGGAGAACTCGGTGCCGATTCCAGCGCCCCGATGATCAGCCAGACCACCATGAATCCGCTTGCGAACGCCCAAAGGGTCTTATTTCTTAGAATTCCGGCCAGCGAGTATCTCGCAAGAGATGTTCGCATGGGATCACATCCTCGCCAGAAGCGAATTTGCGTTCGAAGCCATTCCCACGGCGACGTCCCCGTGGCCAAGAGTGACGGAGAGCTTTCCGGCCTCCGTATCCATGACCTTTATCGCATCCCACGCGACGCCATGAGTGAAATATAGCTTATCCAATTGGCTCGGGTCGAACTTCCCCCAGAGCCTGCCGTCGAGCATGAAGTACAGGCTCCAGCCTTCTAGCTTAGAGACTATCTCGAGCTCATGGGTAATGAGCACCACCTCAGAGTCCAGAGCTTTCAAGATCTCGATAAACCTGCATCTGCGCCCCTCGTCGATATTGTCGAACGGCTCGTCCAACAAGACTAGCTTGGGATTGAAACTGATGGCCATCAAGTTCCCGAACATCTTCTGTTGACC
>DATIXC010000132.1:0-8063 GCA_035518995.1 Methanomassiliicoccales archaeon
CTGGAGTCCTTCGAGGAAAGCGGCGATCTCACGACAAAGATGGTGGTGAGGAAGATAGAGGCCAAGACCGCCCTATCCCCATCCAACCTTCCGGGCCTCGATCTGACCCTCAATCCGTATCGCGGATGCGAGCACAACTGCGTCTATTGCTACGCCCCCTACCTCTTCCGGATGGCTAGGGACGAATGGAGCAAGGTCGGGGCCAAGCTGGATTTGCCCAGACTGATCGCCAAAGAGGCTCTCAAGAAGCCAGGCGTCATCGGTCTGAGCACCGCTACGGACCCTTACCAGCCGATCGAGGCCGAACTCGGCCTGACGCGGAGGTGCCTGCAGGAGCTGGTCAAGGCCAAAGCCAAGGTCAGCGTCCTCACCAAGTCCGACCTCGTGCTTCGGGACGTCGACCTCCTTTGCCGCCTGCCGGAGGCGGAGGTCGGAATCACCATCACGACCATCGACCAACGCTACGCCTCCTGCTTCGAGCCCGGTGCCCCTCCCCCAGGACGTCGCCTCGAGGCCTTGAGGAAGCTGGTCGAGCTGGGGATACATTCCTACGTCCTCATCGGCCCCATCCTCCCCCTGGTGACAGAGCCTAGGCTAGAGGAGCTGACATGCGCCATACAGGCCACTGGCTGCCGGAGGGCCATGACCGACCCGCTCAGGCTGCGTCCCGGAATGCTCTCGAGGATGAGGAGGCTCGAATGCGCTGAAGAGCTGGGCGAGGTGTTCTTCTCCCTTTGCCAGGACGGGGCTTACCTGAAGAGGGCCGAGGCGAAGGTCGCCGACTCCTGCGCCGAGCGTGGCATCGATGTCCAGACCGCTTTCTGAGCACGCCCATAATGACGCCGGGCCCTTTAGCCGCGAGCTTTGGAGGGCAGCCAGCAGAATCCCGCCATGGGGAACGCTTATATAGAAGCACTGAAATACCGGGGCACGGTGTTTACATGGCATACGGTTTGGGAGGCCAACAGCCCATCATCGTGCTGAAGGAAGGCACGGAGAGGGCAAAGAACCGGGAGGCGCAGTTCAACAACATTGCCGCCGCCCGTGCCGTCGCGGATGCGGTGCGCTCGACCTTGGGTCCGAAGGGCATGGACAAGATGCTCGTGGACTCCTTGGGCGACGTGGTCATCACCAACGATGGCGTTACCATTCTGAAGGAGATAGACGTCCAGCACCCCGCGGCCAAGATGGTCGTGGAGGTCGCCAAGACCCAGGACAACGAGTGCGGTGATGGGACGACCACGTCCGTCATCCTCGCTGGTGAGCTGCTGAAGAAGGCCGAGAGCCTGATCGAGCAGAACATCCACCCCACCGTCCTAGCCAGCGGTTACCGCATGGCGGCCACAAAGGCCATGGAGATCCTGGATACGGTGGCGATCGAGGTCACCCCCGACAACGAGGCTATGCTGAAGAAGATCGCCAGCACAGCCATGACAGGAAAGAGCGTCGGTGGCCAGAAAGAGTTCCTTGCCGACCTCGCTGTACGAGCGATCAAGACGATCGCGGAAAAGAGCAACGGCAAGTACGAGGTGGACGTTGACAATATCAAGGTGGAGAAGAAGACCGGCGGGAGCATAGCGGACAGCGAGATGATCCAGGGGATCGTCGTGGACAAGGAAAGGGTACATCCCCGAATGCCCAAGCAGGTCAAGAACGCCAAGATCGCGCTGGTCACCGGCTCACTGGAGATCAAGAAGACCGAGGTCGAGGCAAAGATACAGATCCGCGACCCCGCGGCCATGCAGCGCTTCCTGGACGAGGAGGAGGGCAGCCTCAGGCACATGGCGGACAAGCTCCACGAGGTCGGGGCCACCGTCGTCTTCTGCCAGAAGGGCATCGACGACCTGGTCCAGCACTACCTCGCCAAGGCCAACATCTACGCCTGTCGCAGGCTCAAAGAGTCGGACATGGAGAAGCTCTCCAAGGCCACTGGCGCCAAGATGATTGGGAACGTCCTTGAGATGGAGAGCGGGGATCTGGGCAGCGCTGCCCTAATAGAAGAGAAGAAGATCGGCGATGAGAGCATGACCTATGTTACTGGCTGCAAGAACCCAAAGGCAATCAGCCTCATGCTCCGCGGCGGCACCGAGCACGTCGTCGAGGAAGTCGACAGGGCCATGCACGACGCGCTGCGCGTGATCGGCATAACCATCGAGGATGGCAAGGCGGTCCCTGGCGGCGGTGCCCCGGAAATCGAGCTCTCGCTAAGGCTGGCGAGCTACGCATCATCGGTAGGCGGCCGCGAGCAGCTGGCCATCGAGGCCTTCGCTCAGGCGATGGAGGTCATCCCCTGGGCGCTCGCCGAGAACGCGGGGCTGGATGCCATGGACGTCGTCATCAAGCTGAAGAGCGCGCATGAGGGCAAGAAGGCCAACAAGAACGCTGGCCTTAACTTGAACAACGGCGAGCCCATCGACATGCTCAAGGAGAACGTCATCGAGCCTCTAAGGGTCAAGACCCAGGCGGTCAAGTCCGCCTCCGAGGTAGCCAACATGATCCTGAGGATCGACGACGTCATCGCCTCCAGGAAGGCCCCGCCCATGCCTCCGGGCGGACCCGGCGGCGGCATGCCTCCAGGAATGGGCGGAATGCCAGGAATGATGTGAGCGCGCCAATAAGGCGTAAACCTCTTCCCAATCCCTTTCATTCTTCTCATTATGCCAAGGCGTCTCGCCTCTTAGGATTTGATATCCATTAAGAAAGCTTTATCTTGCGAGCACTAGTAGAACCATCATATCCAGGAGGGATGAATTGAGCAGAATGTTAGTCAGATCGATGATCGCCCTCTCGACCGTGCTCCTGCTCGGCCTGATGCTCGCTTCTCCGACCGTCTCGGCCGAGGCGAATGGGCCTGCATGGCAGCAGGGCGATTCCTGGGCGATGGGGAAGACCGTGGACCTGGACGCAGCGTTCGCGCAGCAGCTCCAGGGCCTGGAGGACTTGATAAGGAACTCGACCAACCCGTCCAACGTGGTCATCAACCAGTTCGAAGTGCAGGCCATGGCCAGCGCGTATGTGCTATTCAAGGTTGATGCGGTGAACGACACCGAGGTCAGGCTGAAGGGGAGCTTCGCCTCCAAGTTCACCGGTGATGCGAGCATCTCCATCACCGCGGACATGCAGAAGGCCGGCACCTATCAATGGGGCGACGAAATCCCCATGGAGCGGATGACCGTCTCGGCGGATGTGAACCTTGCCATGGCGTTCGTCACGGACGTCGAGGTGGTGCTGGAGAAGGACACGGCCGCGATCAAGAGCATCACCATCGAGATCAAGGCGGCGATGACCGGGACCGCGAACCTCGTCAACATCCCCAATGTGAGCGGTAACTTCACCTCGATCACGATCGCCTATGAGAACTACGACGTCAGCGCCGATTTCAACTTCTTCATGACGATGAACGTTGCGTTCCAGCCAGCGCTCAACATCTACGACTTCCCGCTGAGCGTCGGGGACGAATGGGTCATCGAGTCGACCGCCACCCTCACAGGCAGCTACGGCGGGCATCTGGACGTGAAGGGACTGCCAGCGCAATTGGAGGACACGCTCTTCTCGAGCGATGTGCTGAAGAACGCTGGCGTGAGCTCCTTCCCCGTGGACCTGGCGAAGGCGATCAAGAACAGCGATGAGCCGGCCATGGACAACGGAGTCATCGGTCCTGAGTCGGTCGTGATAGGGCCTATGACGGCGAACTGCGTGTCCGAGACAACCATCACCGTCCCGGACCATGGCCAGGTGTCCAGGTACACGATAGCCACTGACAAAGGAGGAGAGTACTACTACGTCGATGGCATCGACCTGCTGTCGAGCATGCAAGAGGTCGCAAGCGAGATGGGAGTGGCGAACCAGCTGCCGGCCGATCTGCCCATCGATCAAGAGATGCTGAGCATGGACACGGTGCCCGCCACCCAGGCGGAGCAGCAGATCCAGGACATCTCGGACTACCGCGCTGAGATCGCTGGCGAGAGCTCCAGTGGCAACGGTTCATTGAACTTGGACACGACGATGCTGTTGCTCGTAGTTGCCATAGTCGCAGTCGCCATAGTGCTCGCGGTGCTTGTCCTGAGAAGGAAGCCAAAGGCGCCATAAACGATTTCGAATCCTTTCACTTTTCATTCTTTTTCACTTGAAATCAAGGTATCTATTATTGTTCCAGCCTATTGGGAGACCAGTCTTCGTTGGGCGTCCCTGCATGAATCGGCCTTGTTCTTTCGGAGTCTGCCCTAATCTAATAAATCTATATTAATAATGACGCAAATTGAACTACAAATAAAATTAATCGTCAGACCTTTTCGATTCTGCCCTTCTTGCCTCTGGACAAGTCCAATCCGAAATCGGAATGCTTTACGTAGCAATCGACGCATCTCAACTTGCTGCCGACCTGGATCGGCATGGTCTCGACGAGCTCGACATCCGAATCCCATAGCGCTAACCTACAGGTGCCAGTCTCATCGCGGACGCTGATGTTCCGCACTCTCCCTTTCCCACCGGTCCTCTTTTCGAATTCTCGGGTATCGGCGATCTTCGTCACCTCAACCTCGACGGTCGCCTCTTCTCGGTCCTTGAGATCCTTGATGCTCTTGACGTTGGCCATAATATCCCAGCCATGCCGCCCTTGGTTCATGATCTGAATCATCGAAGATTGTTGCGGCTTTGGGCGCAACATAATATCAACGAACATAAAGATGCGGATTGAATTAAACAAAATTAATTTAGCTATTATTGATATTAATTTAATAAATATAGTGTATATTCACATTGAACAAGAATGTACACCACTACCAATCCTTATATAAATACGAATTCTATGTCAGACAATTGTCAGATGCTGAAGGGATGGGAACCTCAGACTGACTTGCTGGATTGCAGAAGGGCAAGCGCATGCGGGCAGCGATCTACGCCAGGGTGTCCACCGAGGACCAGGCAAAGGAGGGTTTCAGCATCGCAGCCCAATCCAAACGGATGAACGCCTATTGCAAGGCCAGGGGCTGGCAAGTTGCCGGGGAATACGTGGACGAAGGCTACAGTGGTCGGGAGATTAAGAGGCCAGCTTACCTGAGAATGATGAACGAAAAGGACCTGTGGGACGTGCTTGTGGTCCTGAAGATGGACCGGATACACCGCAACAGCCGCAACTTCGCGGTGATGATGGACAACCTTCGGGACTGGGGCAAGGAATTCAATTCGATGCAGGAGAGCTTCGACACGACCACGGCGATCGGCCGATTCGTGATGGACACGATCCAGCGCATCGCACAACTGGAGAGCGAGCAAATCGGGGAAAGGGTGAAGATGGGCATGACGCAGAAGGCCAAGAAGGGGAACGGCTACCTCGGTTTCGGGGAGCCATATGGTTACGACTACGTTGACAAAAAGCTGCTGATAAAGGAGGACGAGGCTGCAGTTGTCAGGGAGATATTCATTACCTACCTTGTGGGGGCGAGCCTTCAGGACATAATAGATGGGTTGAACGCTCGAAAGATATCGGCGAAGAAAGGCGGCCAATGGACCAAAGAAGTCGTGTCCAGCATCCTCAAGAACCCATTGTACTGCGGTTGGGTTCGCTGGGATGGGATCCTGCGAAAGGGGCAGCACCTTCCCGTAATAACCGTGGACCAGTTCAATTCCGCCCAGGTCGAGATCAGGCTGCGCCAGCGGAGAGAGCCGAGGGCGGAGAATCTCGTCCATGTAGGGATGGTCGAGGTAGTGCATGGTTAGGGCGGCGATCTACGCCAGGGTGTCCACCGAGGACCAGGCGAAGGAAGGGTTCTCGCTCGAGGCGCAGATTGAGCGCCTTGAGTCCTATTGCGAGGCTCAGGGTTGGGAGAAGGCCTCCAAGTACGTTGATGAAGGTCACTCCGGGAGGAGCACGAACCGACCTGCCTACAAAAGAATGATGGAAGAGCGCGAATGCTGGGACCTCATTCTGGTGATGAAGATGGACCGTATCCATCGCAACAGCAAGAATTTCATGATAATGATGGAGAATCTAGAGAAATGGGGCAAGGAGTTCACCTCGATGAACGAGTCCTTGGACACTTCCACGGCGGTCGGTCGGTTCGTTGTCGATATAATCCAGAGAATCGCTCAGCTGGAAAGTGAGCAAATTGGGGAGCGGACGTACATGGGAATGGCGCAAAAGGCTGAAAGTTTCGGAGGAGTAATGGGATTCTATCCGCCGTTTGGCTATCATTATTCAGAAGGTAAACTAAGACCTGTGGCAGAAGAGGCCGGTATAGTCTCGGCGATGTACAATTCCTATCTCTCCGGAGATACGATGGCCACGATAGCCTGGAGGCTGAATCAGCAAGGGATATTGACAAAGAGGGGCAATCGTTGGACTGTCTGGTCTGTGAGCCATATCCTGCATAATCCAATCTATGCGGGCGTCCTCAGATGGGATGGTAGGTTCGTCAACACCGATCACGAGTCAATCGTTCCGGGGGAATTGTTCGATTTGGTTCAAGCCAGATCCGCCGAGAAGACCAAGGATGAGAAAAAGCGCTCGATTATGAAATTGAATGAAGCGGCCTCGCCCAACGAAGCATCGACCAATGCCTAGCCAGGTGATTCGGTTTCAATCGTCTGGCCCGCGAGAACATTGCTTCATTATATAAGCATTGCTATCGATTTTGGTGTATTTCATTTTAATGCATGAATACCGAATTAAATTGATTAAACGGGTACTGAATAGGATAAAGTTTAATATATTCTATCTGCCTGATATCAGGCACGGAGCTGCGTACGCAGTTCGAAGGACATGGAAAGGGAAAGGGGGATTGCAATCAAAGAGATATGCGAAGCTAGATTGCTTAGTTGCGAGCAGTTGCATATCAAGGGGGATTGCACAATTCCAGCACCTTTCATCTTGTCCAATATGGAGGAGAGTTGAAATGGCTGAAGAAAGAAATACACATGTAAAGCTCGCAATGGCCGAAGGATTGGGACTGGCTCTCGTGGCCTATCTGACCTTCATGGTCTCGATGTGGGCTTTCGACCAGGTCACCCCAGGCGCTGCAATTTTGGGAGTTGCGCAATGGTGCGGCGTCGGCTTTTTGATTGTGACCGTGATTGCGTTCTTGAATGAGAACTACCTGATGTCCGCGACGTTTGGGATACTTGGTGCATTCACCTCGCTGTTCCCGGCAATGGCCCTAGCTGCCATGGCACCGAATGGAGAAAGCTTTGCTAACGGCGGGATGGCCACGCTCTTCGTGGGCGTACTCCTGCTGCTCCTTGGCTTCATCTCGGTTGCCCAACCGGTCAGGATGGTTCCAGTCGTCTTGATCTCTGCCGCGATAATGTTCTTCTTTATCGGACTGTGGTGGGGCGACCTCGGAAACGACACCTACAAGATGCTGACGGGCGTCTTCGCATTCCTGACAATGCTGATTGCGCTCTACCTGGTAGCGGCGATCGGCCTCCTGGTGATCAAGGGGAAGCCAGTCTTGCCCCTTCTGATCAAGGGATGAAGGATTCGAAGCAAGAACCATAGAAACCACTTAGGAGGGGAAACCCCCTCCTGAAAATTGTTTTTACACCCCAATATTATCAGGTCCACGACGAATGAATGAAATCGTTTATTAGAGCGTTCCAGCAATACGTCCACGTGAACGATGAAGAGAACAGATGGACGCTTCCGGATTGGAGCAGTGCCCTTCTCTGGACCCGAGCAAGGAACTCTGGAGGAATCAAAGTGGTGCTGGACATCTTGGGGGAGTTCACCACAAACAAATCCGAGATGGAGGATGCCAAGAAAGCCTATCTGCACCTGATAGATACGGTTTCCAATGAGGGCATAAATGCCTCTATTACCGTCAAAGCAAGTGCACTTGGCTCCACTTTTGATAAGATTACTTGCGCTAGTCATATCTCGGAGATTGCCGAGAAATCAAATGCAAGGAAGGTCGGCTTCGAACTGGACATGGAAGGACGGTCGTTGGTCGACTTCACCTTGGAGGTGGCAGTAGCCTGCAGGAATGCTGGATACCCGGTCACATTGGCGCTGCAAGCCTACCTGGATAGAACCCCGCGAGACCTGGACAAGGCGATGGCCTCTGGAA
>DATIXC010000133.1:0-12071 GCA_035518995.1 Methanomassiliicoccales archaeon
CCGAGCTATGCTCTGGTACATGCCCTCGGAACGCTGCTGGAAGCGCGAACTCACCCCCGCCACCGCCCTCACCAGCCTGTTCTCGGTCGGGAACGGGGAAGGGTACCTGCGGCAGGCGGAGCGTTCCTGGATGCCGAGGACCTCGGCGAACATTTCCGGGGGATGCAGGGTCCCGCTCATGAGCAGCGCGGAATGCACCTTGTCGAGCACTGGCGCTGCCACCAGCGAGGGGTCGAGCAGGCGGCAGTGGAGCGATGCCGGGTCTCCGCGCACGAAGCGCACGCTCCCCTTGCCGAAGACCGACCAGAGGGACAGGAGCCTGGCCACCTCCTGCGAAACGTAGCGGCCGTCCTCCCCCATCTCCTGCAGCAGTTCCTGCGCCAGGCCGGAGGAGCGGGTGCCGCATCTCTCCTCCAGCGGTTCGTCCAGCTCCCAGGGGTCGACGCTCCTCCTCTCCCCTTGCCTGCATATCCCTCGGAAGACCTCCCTCACCACCTCCAGGTCGCACCTGAAGCGCTTCAGGCGGGGGTCGGCCAGCGCAAGGGAGAGGGAGCGCTCGTCCAGCTCAGCGCTGTGGTTGTCCATCATCCTTGAAGGAAGGTTGTGGGCCTCGTCCACCACCAGGCAGGTGGCGGTCTGCTCCCTCGCCGTCCTGGCCAAGAGGCCGTCGGAAACGGCGAAGACCTGGTTGAAGTCGCAAACCGCCGCGTCCGCCCTCCTCAGCGCTTTCAGGGCTGCCAGATAAGGGCAGGCGCCGAGCCTAAGGCAATGGCCGACCGCCTCCTGTACGTGCAGGGGGTACTCCAGCAGATGAACGGCCGCCTCCTCCACCCGATCGTTGCGGAAGTAGCAGTGCGCCCCCTCCTGGCAGGGCGACCGGCCCCCCCTCCTCCTCGCCAGGCACATGCTCTCCCTGGCCACTATGTCCACCGCCGCCACCCTGCGTCTCCTCCAGATCTGCCTCATGCACTCGATCGCCGCCGCGTGCTGCGAGTGCTTGCAGGTCAGGAAGAACAGGAAGCCGTCGTGGGTGAGCGTATGCTCCAGGCCGGAGGCCAGGGAGACCGCGGTCTTGCCCATGCCCGTGGGCGCGTGCGCCAGCAGGTGCGTGCGGCTGGCGAAGCAGCTGCGTGCCTCCTCCAGGAACTGGTCCTGGCCCCTGCGGGCGCTGTCGAAGGGGAACAGGTCGATGGGGGCCCTCCCCCCGCACTCGGGCTCCGTGGCTTCCATGGGCCGATGCATCCCGCCTTGCGCGGGGAATAGGTTCGCGCTAAGCGTAGGCTTCCTGCAAAAGAACATAACCGCCTACCCTAATCCGCTGGGCCACCATGGCCGGAGCCCAAGCCCTTCCCAACGACAACCGAACTGCCTGGGGCATGGCGATCATCGTCTTCGGGGTCACGCTCGCCGCCTACATCGCCCGGGTGAACGTCAGCGTGGCCCTGCCCTACATCAGCCAGGACTTCGGATGGGACCAGGCCCAGGCCGCGCTCTACGGCGGCGTCCTGCTCGGGATATTCCTGGCGGGCTATGGCATTTCCAACATCTTCCTCAGCCCGCTGGTGGACCACTTCGGGCCGCGCAAGAGCCTGCTGGTGGCGGTGGCTTGCTTCAGCCTGCTCACCTTCCTGACCGGGCTCGTAGGGCTGTTGTTCTCGCTCCTGGTCCTCACCCGCATCCTCCTCGGCTTCGCCCAGGGCATCGTGTACCCTAGCGCCAGCAAGATCACCCAGGCCTGGTTCCCGCCGAGGAAGCGGTCGAAGGTGAACGCCCTCCATCTCAGCGCCATGGAGTGGTCCAACCTGCTGGTGCCCATCATCCTCATCCCCATCATCATGATCACGGACTGGAGGTACGCCTTCTTCGCTGTGGGGATCCTCTGCGCTCTCGTGCTCGTCCCCGTCTTCCTGAAGCTTAGGGACTGCCCAGAGTGCGAGCGCATCCGCAGGCACGAGCACAAGCAATCGTTGGGCGAGCTCATGCGCAAGGCCATGAAGGATCTGAGGGCGGCCAGCAGGATCAAAGGCATCTTCATACTCTCGGCGGCCGACGCCGCTGGCAACTTGGTGTGGTGGGGCATCTCCCTCTGGCTGCCGAGCTACCTGTTCGCCATCGGCCTCACCCAGACCGAGGTGATGTGGGTAGCGTCCCTGCCCTACCTGGGAGGTATAGCCGGGCTGCTTCTCGGCTCGTTCCTGACCGACCGCACCGGCAAGGTGATACTGATCACCTTCTCCTTCCAGATGTTAGGGGCTCTCGCCGTCCTGCTGTTGATCGGCACCACCTCAGCGGTGGCGATAATGATGGTGCTGGCCGTCCTCTTCTTCTTCATCGCCCTCTTCCCGCCGAACGCCTTCACCTTGCTGCAGGGCATCGCCCCGCCGGAGCTCATGGGCAGCGCCACTGGCCTGATGAACGGGATCGCCGTAGGCATGGGCGTCTTCGGCCCTGTGATTTTGGGCGTTGCCGTCGCTGCCACCGGTAGCTTCGAGGCGGGCTTCGTCATCATGGCAATGATGCAGGTCCTATCCGCGGCCCTTCTGCTCTGGTTCCGGGGCAGCCAGAGGAGGAGCGGGACGAAGCCCGCTCCCGGACACGCTGACGGCTGATACGCTCGGACCATCCCCCTCGATCGGATAACGCATTAAATACCCGGAGCTACGAGGCATCCTCGATGAGCGAGCAGGAGGCGAAGAAGAGATTCAGCGTCAAGATAGAGTACCTCCTGGCATTCGGGCGGATCCTGCTGGGCTGGCTTTTCCTCTGGGGCTTCCTGGACAAGACATTCGGACTAGGTTTCGCGACCTCCTCATCGGACGCCTGGATAAATGGGGGCTCACCGACCGAGGGCTTCCTCAGTTTCGGGAGCAGCGGCATTTTCCAAGGTTTCTACAACTCGCTGGCAGGGAACGCTGTTGTGGACTGGCTGTTCATGCTCGCGCTGCTGGCGCTGGGCATCTCCCTGCTGTTGGGGATTGGGATGAGGCTCGCCGCCTATGGTGGGACCATCTTCCTGCTATTGCTCTGGGGGGCCAACGTTCCCCCGGCCAACAACCCCATCATCGACGAGCACATCATCTTCATCGCCCTGCTCTGGATCCTCTACAAGATGAAGGCGGGCCGGTACTTCGGGCTGGGCGATTGGTGGTCCGGTACCTCGCTGGTGCGAAGGGCGCCTTGGCTCGAGTGATACGGAAATCATACCTCGGGCTGTAAATGGCTATCCCTAGCAACGATTATCATTCCCCAGGAGGTTCCCTGTTACGTGGACAAGGTACCGTTCGGCTGCGGCTCGTTGGACGAGCTGATGGAGGGAGGTGCGGAATCGGGCAGCGTCACCCTCATCTATGGAGAGGCAGGCTCGGGCAAGACCAACCTCTGCCTCGTGCTCGCCAGGAACGTGGCCAGGAGCGGCAAGAAGGTGGTGTACCTCGACACCGAGGGCCTGAGCCTGGAGCGCTACCGCCAGGTGTGCGGCGAGGACTATGAGGCCGTGCTGAAGTCGACCCTGGTCTTCGAGGCGCGCTCCTTCGACGACCAGGAGAAGATGGTGGACCGGGCCATCAAGCTGGCCGAGGGAATGGTGGACGTGGGCATGATCGTGGTGGACTCCATCTCCATGTACTACCGCCTCACCAGCCGGGAGGACAAGGGCGAGCGCAAGTCCTTGACCGCGCAGAGCCTTAAGCTGCTGGGGATCGCCCGCAGCAGGGACATCCCTGTGCTCATCACCTCGCAGGTCTACACCGACGTGGAGAAGGGGAGCTTCGAGCCGTTGGGGGGGCATTCGTTACTGCACAACGCCAAGACCCTGCTTAAGCTGGAGAAGGTGTCCATGGGCAGGAGGCGAGCGGTGCTGATGAAGCACCGCCACATCGAGGAAGGAAGGAGCGCGGAGTTCCGACTGGTGCGGGAAGGAATCCAGTGCTGACCACGCTCAGCGCTCGCGTCCCACTGAGTAATCGACAAGCGCCGCCAGGAACTGCTTCTCCTTGCTCTCCGATAAACAGTCCAACTTGGCCTTGGCCTTGGCGGCGTAGTCCAGGGCGACGTCCTTGGCGTGCCCTATCGATCCGGTGCTCTCGAAGAGGTCGATGACCTTCTTCACCTGGGCGTGCGAGGCATGGGTGTCCCCGAACGCCTTCAGCACGGTCGCGTGCTTCTCCCTCCCCTTGGGCCCGAGCTCCTCCAGGGCGTGCACGGCGATGAGGGTGCGCTTGCCGTTGCGGATGTCGCTGCCCACAGGCTTCCCCAGCACCTTCTCGCTGGCAGTAAGCCCGAGCACGTCGTCCCAGATCTGGAAGCCGATGCCGGACAGGCGGGCGTACTCGTACATACCCTGGATCTGGTCCTCGGTCCCGCCGCCGATTATCGCGCCGCCCTCGGCGGCGCAGGCGAACAGCACGGCGGTCTTCTTCTCCACCATCTCCATGTACTCCTCCACCGTCACGTCCGTCCTGCTCTCGAAGTCGATGTCCATCTGCTGGCCCTCGGCCACGAGGTAGATGGCCTCCGAGACCGACTCCAAAAGGCGGCGCAGCCTCTCTCCGTCCACCGGCGTGGTGGCCAGGACCTTGAAGGCCACGGCGAAGAGCGCGTCGCCGGCGATTATCGCCGTCGGCACATCGTAGAGGACGTGGACCGTCGGCCTCCCCCTGCGCATCGAGTCCTCGTCCATGACGTCGTCGTGAATCAACGTGAAGTTGTGCACGATCTCCAGGCAGCAGCCGAAGGGGACGGCGTCCTGCCCCTTACTCCCCACGGCCTCGGCCACGGTCATGGCCATTATCGGGCGGAGACGCTTGCCTCCGGCCTCCGGATAGTGCCGGATGGCCTTGCGCAGCTTCTCGTACTTGCCCACCTCCAGGTACTCGAGCAACGCCGCATCCACCCTCTTCGCGCCCTGGGAGATCTCCTTCATGACGTCCATATGCTCACCTACTCCGCGAGCCATTCCCTGGTCTCGCCGGTCAGGATGCATTTCTGCTTGCCGAGCGCCGCCACGTCCCTGCTTCCAGTGAGGAACATGGCCGCTTTGAGCTCGGCCTGCACCAGGCTCAGCCTCTCGATAACCTTGCTCTTGGACTCCAGCGCCTCGGCCAGCACCGCCCGGGCCATGCCCGCGCAGCCCGCACCCAGGGCCAGGCCCTTGGCGACCTGCACGCCGTCCATCAGGCCCCCGGAGGCGATGACCGGGATGCCCACGCTGGCCCAGACGACGGACACGGGGGCGGGTATGCCCCAATCGTGGAACGTGTCGCCCAGCATGGCGGAGCGCATGTCCTCCGCCTTTATGGCGCGGTGCTTCTCCACCGCCGAGAAGGAGGTGCCGCTGGTACCGGCGATGTCCAGGCCGCGCACGCCTATCCCCTTCAGCCGCTTAGCCACGTCCCTGGAGATGCCCGCGCCGGTCTCCTTGGCGATGAGCGGGAAGTCCTTGGCCGCGGAGCGGATGGCGTCGATGCACCCCTTGGACCTGGTGTCGCCCTCGGGCTGGACCACCTCCTGCAGGAAGTTGAGGTGCACCGCGAGCAGGTGCGCGTCGGTCATCTCCATGGCCGACCTCAGGGCCTCGGCGTCGAAGGGCGCCTTGCCCTTCTGGGCTATGAGCTGCGGGGCGCCCACGTTCCCGATTCGTAGCGGCACGTCGAAGTCCTTGAGCACCTTGTAGCTGCCGTCGTCGCCGTGCTCCAGGCCGGCCCTCTGGCTTCCGACCCCCATTCCTATCTGCAGCTCAGCGCAAGCCGCGGCCAGGTTCTCGTTGATCCTCTTGGCCTTGGGATAGCCGCCGGTGATGGCGGTGACGATGAGCGGGAAGGAGAGCCTCCTCCCGAAGAGCTCGACCGAGGTGTCCACCTCCTCCAGGTCCACCTCGGGCAGCGAGCAATGGACGAGCTTGACGTCGTCCCAGTAGTTGCGGCCGCTGGAGACGTCCTCCTTCAGGGCGACCTCCACGTGGTCCGCCTTCCTCCTCTCGATCTGCCTCATCCTTGACCTCCAATGACCATCGAGCCCTTAACCTTCTCGCCCTTCAGCGCCGCCGCGAGCCGCCCTGGGACCAGGCCGTTGATGACCATGGTGCTCTTGCCCAGCTGCGCCATCGAAAGCATGGACTCCAGCTTGCCATAGATGCTTCCGGTCACGTCCGTGACCCGGGAGGTGCGTGGGATCGAGTCCAGAGTGGAGCGGTCCACCTTATCGATCAAGGTGGCTCCCTGGTCCAGGTTGGGGTCGGCGGTGAAGACGCCGTCCACATCCGCGCAGAAGACGATGAGCTTGGGATGGAACTCCTTGGCCAGTAGGTACATGAGCTGGTCCCCGGAGCAGATGCCGAACTTGCGTTGCGAGTCGAGCACGACGTCCCCGAATGTCACCGGGGTGATGCCCAGGTCCAGGTACCGGTGGAAGAGGTCCAGGTCCATTTTCTTAAGTTGCCCTCCCTCCATCAGGGCGCAGGCGCCGGGAGGTATAGAGGTCGCAGGCAGGCCGGCACGGTCCAGGCACTGCATGACCTCACGGTTGAGGTCCCTGACGTCCTGCTGCACCCTGGCCACACCGGCGCGCTGCGAGTCGCTGAGGTACCCCCTGTGCAGCTGGTGCTCGTGCGCCAGCAGATGCCCGAAGGAGCCTGCCCCGTGCACCAGCATGACCTGCTCGCCCGAGGAGGCTATCTCCCCGGCCAGGCGGTCCGAGCTCTCCTGGTTGAAGACCCGGTAGCGGGACTTGTCGGTGATCACGCTCCCACCCAGCTTGACCAGGGCGACGGACATGAATCGAGGATGCGTGCCAGGTTATTAAAACATCTCCATGGCCTAGTCGGACATCAAGGGGAGGCCGCACTTCCGGCAGTAGGCGTCGTCCACCTTCACCTTATTGGCGCAGCGCGGGCAGCGTATGTCGCGCTCAATCCTGGTGCCGCATCGCGGGCAGAACATGTCGTCGGGCTCGAGGCCGTACCCGCACTTCGCGCACTTGGAGAGGTTGGCCTTGACCACGACGGCCGACGGGACCTTCTCGACCGAGGACATGTCCTTGGCCTTGGCGCTCTCATTGGGTCTCCCCCCGTCCCCCTCCAAATACTTCTTGGCCTTGAGGGCCTGCCTGAGCGCCTCGGTGTAGTCCTCGCGGGCGAAGGCCTCGTCCGCCGTCCTGAGGCTGTCCCTGGCCTCCGAGGTGTCCGCGCCCTTCCGTTCCGCCGACCCGGCCTGGTCCTTGACGGAGCAGATCATGAACTTGGACTCCATGTAGTTCTTGGGCAGCTTCTTGGTCTCCTGGAAGGGCACCTCGCACTCCTCGGGCGACTTCTCCTGGACCTCCTTCTCGGCCAGCTCCGCGAACTGCATGGAGGGGTCCGGCTCCTTCCTCGCCTCGCGCAGGAGCTCCTTGGCCTGCTCCACGGCCGCGCTGGCCTCGGTGTAGCTTCCCCGGCTGTAGGCCGTGTCGGCCTGCAGGATGGCCATGTCCGCCTCCTTGGTGTTCTTGCCCTGGCCCTTTATGGCGCCGGAGACCGCGCGTGCGGTCACGATCTGGTTGTAGATCTCGTCGGTGCGGATCTTGGCCTCGGCGCGCTCCAGGCGCTTGCGCTTCACGAACTTCAGCTCGAAGTACATGACCACGGAGAGGATGACCAGTATGATCAGGAGGATGTAGAAGGAGGGCTCGCCGAACAGGTCCGCCATGGGGTCACACCTTGATTCCTAATTACCATGAATCCTGGCTTAAAATGTTCGTTTCCAGGTATTGTTCCTCGAAACGTGGGGGAGCGCTTTCTCTAGTGTCGAAGAAGAAATAAAAGTAAGAAAGGTTGACAGCTTTCCAAGGTTCCCGTGGGCTCGCGCACCACAGTACAACGAGGAACGCGGCCGGGCTTAACTGCTGGGTTCGGGTGAGACCAGGTGTGACCCCGACGCTATGGCCGTCATACCGTTCTTGTCCCCCTCGAAAGATGATGTCCTATTTATAGGTTGCCGAGGGCGATGCTTTGCACCTAAAGTCCGAAGGTTAATTGCACTCGATACACTGACGTGGTTCCTTATCATCCTGCAATCGGTGCCTTCCGTTCGTCGAAGCCTCCCCTGCGAACTCGCCTCTCCACTTCCACCGGAGATCAAGTTCCTGATGCAGGACTTCAGGCTGATGGTGAACAAGAGCATAAGATTCGCCATGGAGAACAACCTGACAGCGAAGGGCTCGCTCGTCAAGCTCGCCCAGTCGATGGCGAAGGAATATCATCTCAACTTCCAACATGCCAGGACGGCAACCGAGGTCGCTCTGTCTCTCAGTAAAGGGCATCGGAGGCGGCTTAGGAAGGGGAAGGAGTGCAAGTTGCCATACGTCTACAAGCCGTTTCTTCGAGCCGACGATTCGACCTTCCATGTTTCGATGGAGAACGGGCATGTCCGTCTGTCTATACGAGCGGGCGAATGGTCAGGCTTCGATTTGATCCTATCTTCCTATCATCTCGATGCGCTGGCTTCTGGAAAGGTCAAGCAGCTCACACTCAACGAGAAAAAGGCGGTCCTGGTGATCGAGAAGGAGGCACCGGAACAATATGTCCCATCATCGGTCATCGCGCTCGACACGAACGAGCGCTCGCTGGATGGTGTATCGCTCTCGTCATACGGCGTTGTGCCGATAACCGTCCCCTTCCCTGATGTCTCCATCGTGCAGCATCGACACTTCGTGCGGCGGAGGAAGTTGGCAAGGAAGAAACGGCGCGATCGCCGTGTCGGAAGGATGCTCCTCTCCAAGGAGGGCAAGAGGGAGCACGACCGGGTGTCTCAGCGATTGCACCTCGTCAGCAAAGGCCTGGTGAGAGCCGCTGAACAAGCGCAGGCCGCGATCGTCCTCGAGGACCTCCGCCTGCCTCGAGGAGGAGGGAGAGGCAGAAGGATGCGCCGGCGCCTCTCCTCCTGGCCTCAACGCGAGCTGCACCGCCAGATCGAGTACAAGGCGGAGGAGCTAGGGGTGCCAGTGATAAAAGTGGACCCTAGATACACGAGCAAAACCTGCCCGAGATGTGGCGAGATCAAGCAACGCCGAAGCAGGGTGGGCCGGGTGTTCGTCTGCGACAAGTGCGGCTGGCGGATGGACCGCCAGCTGAACGCGGGCCTGAACATCTGTCGAACCGCCCTCGCCGAGCTTCCAGAAGCGATGAGGCGAGGGCTCGGGGGTCTTAGGCTTGACCCCGACGCCCTGGCCGATGATACAATGATCCTCCTCTACTCCTCGGGTAGCGCCGGGGCGCACGGGGTGAGCGGACGGCCAGGGAACACCCGATGAGTCAGAATCGAATGATGCCGACTTTAGGTGCAAAGCCCGATATGCGACCAGCCAGCTGATCCTTGGCGCGTTGTCTCAAGAAGGGATGGAGACATCATCGTCGTCCTTGATCACCAGCGCCTCGCGCGTGAGGTAAGCCAGCTCCTTCTCGCTGAAGGCCTGCGGGTCGATGGGGAGGACCAAAAGGCCCTGGCGCAGGGCCACGACCTCGTAAAGGAAGTCGTACATCTTCAGGACCTTGCCGAAGTCGTTCTGCGCCATGAGGTACTCGAGCCCTTCCAGGATGACCGTCGGGGGCGGGGACCTCTCGTAGAGGCGGACGATGCTGTCGGTGAGGATGCCCATGCTCTGGGGCGCCACCACCCCTTGTCCGTTGACGTTCGAGAGCCAGGTCACCGAGGACCGGGGCACGCCGAACTCCTTCTCCAGCCTCTCCGGGTGCATGCGCGCGAAGACCGCCACGTCCCTCCCGCGCTCCACGAAACTGCTGTACAAGCGGAAGGCCAGCTCCGCTCTCTTGCTCATGATGATGCAGATGTTGCCCGGCTCGAGAACGACTAGCGCCATCGCCCTCTCTCGCCTTCGCATCGCGCCCCAGGCATAAGAAGATGACGAGAGGGCTAGTAGAGCCACAGGATGACCGCTGCCAGGACCGTGGCCACGGCCATGGAGATGACGTTGGTGCCGAGCTTGGAGACCTTGCCCGAGCGTTCCCAGGTGGCACCGATCAGGCTGTCGATGTTGCAGCCCACGAACCCCAGGACGATGGGGATGAGGATCCGCCAGTCTGGCCAGGTGCCAGGGAAGATGATGGCCCATCCCAGCACCGCGGCGAACACCGACCCCATAAAGGCCCAGAACGTGCCCTGCACCGATACCCCGCCGTCCGTCCCCGGGGCCACTGGGCGCATGGTGGTGATCAGCCAGGTCTTGGCGCTCAGTACCCCCAGCTCGCTGGCGATGGTGTCCGAGGCGGCCACGCCTATCGAGGTCAGGTAGATCAGACCGGCCTCCTCCGTGCCCTGCAGCCCTAGCGCCCAGGTGCCCACCGCCACCGCCGCCGGCACCAGGGAGTTGGCCACAACGTTCTTCCAGGTGCGCTCTCCTCGCCTGCCTTCCTGCAGGCCGCGTTGCACCTTGACCTCGAGGCGGAAGCGGGTGACCACGAAGCCGGCGATGGCGAAGGCGATCAGGAGCAGTAGCCACTCGATCGAGCCGAAGACCCCGATGACCACCCCGACGGCGAAGGAGGCGATGCTGCCGCTGGCGGTGAGGAGCTTGAACCGGTAGGAGATGACCGAGAGCACGGCGCACAGTGCCAGGACCACCGCCAGGTTCTCCAGGGGGGTCATTTGCCGGGGATGAGCCCATCTCCTATAAGAACGTTGGCGGCCTAGGGCGACTGCTCGCCCTTGCCCCCATTCTCCTTGCGCTGGGGCAGGAGGGAGGGCCCCTTCATCAGCTTGTCCGTGGAGTCCTTGATGCCGCGGACCTTCTCGAAGTCGCCGTCCCACTCCATAAGAGTGTCGTGATACTCCTTCTCGATGTCCTCCACGGCGCGCTGCATCCTGTTCGGTACGGCGCCGGCACGCTTGCCGTGCAGCACCACAGCCAGGAAGAAGCTGCTGCCCTTCTCCACCAGGATCTTCTTCTCCCCGAAGTCCAGGCGCTGCAGGTGTGTTGAGCTCTCGTCCTTGAAGGAGTCCTTGACGAAGGATTGGATGGCTACAAGCATGGAGCTCAGTATATCGTCGTCCATGCCCGGTTTGAGGCGGCGGGTCTGGTGCGCCATCAGCCGGCCGTCCTCATAAATAATGAAGACCTCGTCCACGGCCACCGATTGCCTACCAATGAGGTAACCGATGAGGATGAGGATGGCCGCGACGATTAATCCTATGCCCATCAATAGCCCGAGGTCACTGGGCTGCGTAATTTGGATAGTGAAATCTTGTGTGCTCTTCTCATTGTTGGCGTAGTCCCTGACCACTATCTTGTAGATGATGGCGGTGGCGTTCTCTTGCGCGGGGATAATCGCGGTGTAAAGATCGGGTGATTGGCTAGAGGTCATGGTTATGTTCTGCTCGGGCCCGTCGCCAATTCGGTATTGCAGGGTGACGTTCTCAACGCCACTATTCGCGTCGGTCACCTTGGCGACGATGTAGATTGGCTGGCCGATGGTTGCATTCATCCCGTCTTGCTCCATGACCACCTCGGGCACGGTCCTGTCAACGACGATCCTGAGGGTCATTGGGGATGTGAGGCCGTCGTTGTCCTTGACGACTAGGGTTACGAAGAAGGTGCCGTCCTCCCTGAAAATATTCGACACTAGAAAGTTGTAGCTGTATTCTATGCCGTTACTGTCACCGAAGTCCCAGCGGTATCTCAGGGTGCTTAGGTCGTTCGGGGTGTCCGTCGAGGAGCTAGCGTTGAACCAAACCATTCCTGCGTTGGAAGTGTCATTGCTAATCGTGAATATGGCAACCGGAGGCAGGTCATAGATCACGATTTGGTACGACAGCGAATACACTTTGCTTCCATCCGAGTCCTGCACCATGGCCTTGGCCAGGTAGACGCCGGACTGTGTATATCGATAAGAGCTGACATTGGCAAGTAACGGGTCGGAGGGAATGTAAACCCCGGTGCCCTCAAAGTCCCAGTTGTACGAAGATATCGGGTCGTAACCTGGATACGCTGTCACCTGAAACCAAACCTGCTCGTACTCCGGATAGCGTTCTATCTCGTCTGGGGGATGCACGCCTTGGGTGCGGAAGGATTTGATGACTGGAGCG
>DATIXC010000134.1:0-4956 GCA_035518995.1 Methanomassiliicoccales archaeon
AGGCTCGATGCCCTGTACCTCCTGCTGGATGGCAACGTCTTTGGATATGGTCTGAGAAGCTCCATGGGCGTAGAGACGACCGGCCAACCATGGGAATTGGCCCAAGAGGACGGAATCGGAGACGCGGGTCGAAAAGTAGAAGCTGTTCTCGATCTCCGCCAGCTCCTCGACCAATTGCAGGGCGAGCGTGGTCTTGCCCGTCCCAGCATTGCCGCGGATGATGAGCGAGCGCCCGCCTCGCACTAAAAGGAAGCTGCGCAGCTCTGCTGGTAGGTTGTTAGATTGGACGTCCACTTGTCCTCCCTCCGTTTGAGCCTCACTGAATATATTCATTGAGTATTATTAATGATGCAGTCGAGCAATCGTCTCAGAGAATCGGGCTCGGTCTTCCATTGATGATTCGTGCAACGTCTCAAGGGATTGCGGTGACCTAATCAAAGCCAAGTCTTAGTCAGATCCTCGCTTACCCGCCACAGCCTCTTCGCCACATCTAGGTCCAAGGATTCGTCGGACGAGCGCTTCACCTTCTTTTCGTAGAAATACCTGCCAGTGACGCCTTCCACTTCCGGCGAGGAGGCGAGATAAATCTGTGTTTCGGCGCCCCTCTCCGGTGAACGTTCGAACAGCCCTATGATAGGACCAACGGCGCTCCCTGCTACCCCCAGCCCCTTCATGAAATTGCTCCGGACGGTGCCAGGATGGAAGCAGTTGGCCGTGACCCTGGTCCCCTCCAGCCTCCTGGCGAGCTCGAAGGTGAACAGGGCGTTGGCTAGCTTCGATTGGCTATAGGCCTTCAAGAACCTGTAGCCGTGCTCGTACATCAGATTGTCGAAGTTGATGTGGCCCATCGTGTGAGCAGATGAGCTGGTCACGACAACTCTCGATGGCGCGCTGGCCTTTAGGACGTCGAGGAGCAGAATAGTGAGGACGAAATGCGCCAGATGGTTGACGCCGATGGTGTACTCGAACCCGTCCACCGTCACCTTCCTGCGACCGTTTATGCCTCCAGCATTATCGATGAGGACGTCCAGCCTTTCGTTGCGGGAGCGGAACTCCGATGCCGCCCTCTTCACGTCATTCATCGAGGCCAGATCGCAGAGGATGTACTCCGATTTCTCGTTCCCTGTGTCGTTGGCTATCTCGGCAAGCAACCCCTCCCCCTTTCCCTGGTCCCTGCCGAGAACCACGACCTTCGCGCCACTGCTGGCGAGGGTCTTGGCCGTCACCCGGCCAATTCCTGAAGTCGCTCCAGTGATTAGAACCACTTTTCCTTCCATGTCAGAAGATGGCATGTCGTTCATCGACTGATGGAATTGTCCAGATTATGTACTTTGGCAATGGAATCGGGTCCTATCCCGAAGGAAAGCACGATAATTTTGAACGGCCATCGAAGTTGAGTCTGAAAGATGCAAGTTCAATCTGCGCTACCGACCATTATCTAAAATGATAATGATTAATATCGCCCGGATTCATAAAAAATAATATGTAACCCGCAAGCCATTACTTCATACGCCGGGGGGGCGGAGCATTGTTACCTCTTCTTAGGGGGAGAGGATAGAACCCATCCAGTATGTTTAGTCCTCCATCCCCGGCACTAATCCTATCCATTGTCAATTTGATATTTGCCAATGGCCGTTCGATGGCTCGTACTTGTCGAAAGCAACATTGAAGCCTTTACTGGCTATGTGATACCTCGTTCATGAGGTTCTTCAACAGGATGGCTGCCAGAAGATCGCGCGAGGTCGCCTTGGAATATGGCCGACTAATCGCGCATCCTCGCCACATTTGCGGTTACTGGTGGCGCGGCACCCGCAACTTCGGCGACGAGATCAGTCCATTGATCCTGGAATGGGCTTCTGGGAGCAAGGTTCTGAAAATCGAAAATCTACCGATGTGGAAGGGGCCTGTGTACCTGGCGGTCGGGAGCATCCTTGATGGAAGGGACATTAGGAACGCCGTGATATGGGGCAGCGGGTTCAAGTCAGTCGAGGGAAGGATGGCCAAGGAACCGCACCGTGTCCTCGCGGTTCGAGGGCCGCTCACCCGCGAGAACCTGATCCATCAGGGCATTAATTGCCCGGAGGTCTACGGCGACCCTGGGCTACTGGCGCGACGCCTATTCGATCCCCCGCTGACGGGCGAGTTCGATTATGGCATCATCCCACACTACAAAGAGAAAGGTATGGTTCCTTCTCGCCTCCTGGAAAAAGGGAGAGTAAGCCTCATCGACGTCCAGTCGACACCTGCCAATTTTGTCCGTGACCTCTGCAGATGCAAGCGCGTCCTCTCAAGCTCCTTGCATGGCTTGATAACCGCTGATGTCTTCGGCATACCCTCCGCTCATTTTTCACAGTCGGATCTGGTACTCGGCGGCCGCTTCAAGTTCAAGGACTACTATGGGTCTGTGGGTAGGGAGGACCTTCCACCACTGGATCTCAATAAAATCAAGGACATCGAGGAGGCGAGCGACAGTCTCGTCGTCGCCGACGTCCGGTCGGCCACCCGCGAGCTCCTTGAGGCCAGCCCGTTTCCAGCCAGATGACCGCGGGCCCCCGCACCATGGCCGGAGTTCGATGCTCACGTCCTTCAAGCGCCGGGCATGCCCATGCTCGGATCTGAACAACGGCAACGCTGTGCAATCGCTAAATATCATTAGCTAGCATCATATGGACATGACGCCCAAGCGAAGGTTCCAAATGGCCATGGAGCTGAAGCAGGCTGACCGCGTGCCCATGATGTACCAGCACCTTGGCGGCGCCTATTACTTGCAGGATTTGACTGGCACGTCCATCGCGGACGGGCTGAGGGAACCATCAGCGCACAAGCGGCTGTGCATGGCAGCGCTCAGGGAGTTCGGCCTAGACAACGTTATGGTGGGCTGGGGCGACATGCTGGGCGAGGCGGAGGCGCTGGGAGCGCAAGTGGCCTATGGCGACCCAAGGATGTACCCGAAGGGCCAGGAGCTTAAACCAGAGCTAATCCCCGATCTTGAGCCAGTTGACCCTTGGCGGGGCGGGATATGGTCCGTTCAGCTGCAGGCGGCGAAGGAGCTGGTGGACGAGGTGGGGGATGAGGTTCTCGTGATAGCCTCGATGAACGACCCGTTCATCGTCGCCACGGCGGTCAGGGGCTTCGAGCAGCTACTAATGGATCAGATCGCGGAGCCATCATCCGCTCACAAGTTGCTCGGCACGGCCCTGAGAACGCTCAAGGAGGGGGCAAGGGCTATCAAGGAGTGCGGGGTCGAGGTGGTCTTCCTCGAGGATGGCATCGCCGACGCCTCTCAGAACGATCTGGAGAACAGCCTTGCTTTCGACATCCCTTACGCGGCGGAGCTGGCCGGGCACATGCGCGACCTAGGCCTGAAGGTCATCCTGAGCAACTGCGCCGCCACGGGCTACGTGGAGGAGCAGCTACGCGACTGCAACCCTGACGCCATGCAGATCGCCTGCGAGGGAAAGGCCTACCCGAGGATGCTCGAGCTGATGCGGGGCGACAAGTGCTTGATTGCTGGCATAAACCCAACTCGTAAGATACTCTCCTTGGCGCCGGACGAGATAGAAGCTGAGGTTAAGAGGGTGGTGGCGGAATTCGGAAAAGGCCCGGGGCTCATCGTATCCTCGGCCGGCGAGATCCCCCTGGAGACGCCGTTGGAGAACATCCTGGCATTCTCAAAGGCACTGACATGATCTCTCGAGCGGTTCGAAGCGAGGGGCACCATTTGAATCGTCAGAATGATTCCCACGCCCGACCGATAACTGCTTATCCTAGGCCCTCGGATTGAATTCCGCCATGATGCCGTTCAAGAAGATCCTTCTCACCACCGACGGAAGCGATTACGCTTTGGCGGCGGCCATCCAGGGGCTCGACCTGGCCAAGCTGATGGACGCCGATGTGACTGTGATGAGCATAATCGACGAAGGGTCCGATTTCGCCATTCGAGGCTTCAGGAGAGCCGCCGTGGAGGGGTACACCTATCTGGATGACAAGGCGAAGGAGGCCGTGGACCTGGTCGCCAAAGAGGCCGAGAAGAGGGGGATGTCCATCATGAAGATCGTCAAACGGGGCGTGCCAGCGAACGAGATCATCGACGCATCCAAGGACTACGACCTGGTAATCATGAGCTCCCTTGGGCATACCGGCCTGGCCCACTTCCTCATGGGTGGGGTCGCCGAGAAGGTCGTCAGGTTCGCGTCCTGCCCTGTCCTGCTGGTAAGGCCCCGCGGGATACATAAGTGAGCGTAGGAGCCATCTCGGTCGAGGGAGCATCAGTGGCGGTCCATTATCTCCGAGGGCGCTCTGCCCTGCCTCAGCAGCTCGCTCATGAGCCTCATCGGCCCGTCGATGTGATGATAGAACGATTTATATCCCAGACAAAGGTAATTGAGGCCTGGCTCGCCTTGCGGGGTCAATATGAATCGATCCTTGGGGCATCCGCCGTGGCAGGCGAAGCGCACCTCGCATTCCTGGCAGTACCGAGGGAGGTCCGCCTTGTCCAGTCCGAACCTGGATTGCCTATCGCCCCCGACCATCTCGACCATGGGGGTTTGGAGGATGTTCCCGAGAAGGTGTTCTCCGTCCACGAAATGGTCGCAGGAGTACATATCGCCGTTATGCTCAAGGGCCAGGGCCGTGCCGCAGGTGGCTGCGTTGACGCAAACGCTCGGAGGCTCCCCGTGCCAGTTCGCCAGTGCCACATCGAACGCTTGCACGAACACTTTTCCCACGTCCCTCTTGACCCATTCGTCGAATATGCCAATCATGAAGCGACCATACTTGCCAGGGGTGACGGACTCCTTGGACGCATTGAAGTCTTGGGTGTGACCATCGCCGACCACCCTCCCCACGACAGGGATCAACTGAATGAAGCGGAACCCTGCCTCGTCCCGGAGGAAGCGATAGACCTTGAGCGGATGGCCGGAGTTGACCGAGTTGATGGTGACCAGGGCGTTATGC
>DATIXC010000135.1:0-9611 GCA_035518995.1 Methanomassiliicoccales archaeon
GAGATGTGGGGGGGCGCGACCTTCGACACCTGCCTCCGCTTCCTGAAGGAGGACCCCTGGGAGCGCATCTCCAAGCTGCGCAAGGCCATGCCCAACACTCATTTCCAGATGCTCCTCCGCGGGCAGAACATCGTGGGCTACCGCCACTACCCGGACGACATCCTGGTCAAGTTCATCGAGAGGGCGCACGCCCGGGGCATCGACGTCTTCCGCATCTTCGATGCGCTCAACGACACCCGCAACATGGAGATGGCCATGAAGACCGTGAAGCGGCTGGGCGCGGTCGTGGAGGCTTCCATATCCTACACCATCAGCCCGGTCCACACCATCGATGGCTTCGTCAAGCTCGGCCAGAAGCTGGAGGAGATGGGCGCCAACACCATCTGCATCAAGGACATGGCCGGCCTCATCTCTCCGCACGACGCCTACGAGCTGGTCAAGGGGCTGAAGGAAGGGACCTCCCTGCCCATCCACCTTCACTCCCACATGACCTCGGGAATGGCCCTGACCTCCTATATGAAGGCCATCGAGGCCGGGGTGGACATCGTGGACACGGCCATCTCGGCGCTGTCCATGGGGACGTCCCAGCCTCCCACCGAGTCGTTGGTGGCCATGCTCAACGGCACCGAGTACGAGACCGGCCTCGACCTGAAGAAGCTGGCCGAAATCGCGGAGTACTTCAACGGGGTGAGGAAGAAGTATGGCGACTTCGAGTCCCACACCACGGCCATCGACACGGACGTGCTCATCTTCCAGATACCGGGAGGGATGATGTCGAACTTCGCCTCGCAGCTGAAGGAGGCGAAGCAGGAGCAGAAGTTCCATGACGTGCTCGAAGAGGTGCCCAGGGTTCGCGCCGAGCTGGGCTACGTGCCCTTGGTGACGCCGACGTCCCAGATAGTTGGCACGCAGGCCACCTTGAACGTCATCACCGGCCAGAGGTACAAGACCTGCACCAACGAGACCAAGAACCTGGTGCGGGGAATGTACGGCAAGACCCCCGCCCCCATCTCGGCCGAGATCAGGAAGAAGATCATCGGGGACGAGAAGCCCATCACCGTCAGGCCAGCCGACCTTCTGCCGCCCGAGTTCGAGAAATTGGCGGCGGAGGTCAAGCAGTACGCCCGCGGGGAGGAGGACGTGCTCTCCTACGCCCTCTTCCCACAGGTGGCCATCGACTTCTTCAAGGAGCGGGAGATGATGGAGAAGGGCGCCAACGCTCGGGACATCGCCGCCATCGCCGCTCTGTTCGTGGCCCAGGCCGAGAAGAAGAGCAAGTTCAAGAAGACGGCCACCGGCGGCGAGGTGGACATGTGGAAGATGGTGGCCCGCCGCGAATCGATGAACGGGGGGGGCTGGATCATTTGAGGATCAAGGTCCATCTTAACGGCCAGGAGCACGAGGTCTCCGTGGAGAAGAACGGTGGGGACTATCGCGTCACCGTCGGCGATTCCATGTACAAGTGCGCCCCCAAGGAGGGGGGGCTGGTCATCAACGGAGAGTTCCTGGCCATCAAGTTCGAAGGTTCCCTGGAGGAGGGCACCGACGTGATGCTGGGCGGTCGCCAGATCAAGGCAAGGGTCGAGCCCATCATCGAGGTGGAGAAGGGCGAGTCCTACTCGGAGGAAGAGGAGACCAGCGCGTCAGGGAAGGAAGAGGCCGGGAACATCACGGCACCCATGCCCGGCAAGCTCATCTCCCTGAAGGTAAAGGTGGGGGATGCGGTCGAGCCGAGCACGCTGGTTGCCATCCTGGAGGCAATGAAGATGGAGAACGAGATACTGGCGGGCGTGGCGGGAACGGTCAAGGAGATCAAGGTCAGGTCAGGCGAGACCGTGGACGGCGGAAAGGTCCTGATGGTCATCGGATGAGCGACCCGCGTCATGCGGGCCGGGCCCAGCGATCTCGGGTCAGGAACAGGACGAACACCAGGATAAGTCCCAGCACCCCGAACAGCCAGGCCTGAAGGCCGAGGAAGATCAGGAGGCCGAGGCAGGTGACCAGACCGATCATTGGGATTATGCGTGGATAGGTCGGTCGCGGCATCCTTATGGCCGAGGCGTTCACCAAGGCGTAATAGACAAGCGCTCCGAAGTTGGACAGGGCGGCGGCGAAGAGCACGCTCGAGAAGATGCAGAATATGGCCATCAGTCCTCCGAACAGGACGATGGCGACGATGGGGGTCCTGGTCCTGGGATGGAGCCGCGTCAACGTCCTAGGAAGGTCGCCGTTCCTGGCCATGGCGAAGGCCACCCGCGACATCCCCAGCAGCGTGGTGAGGAGGACGCTAAGGGTGGCGGCCAAGGCGGCAAGGCCGACCAGCTTCGAGAGGAAGGGGCTCTCGAGCGCCGCTGCCGTGGACAGCGGCGAGGCGGAGCTCGCAAGAGCCTCCGAGCCCACCATGCCGATGGACACGCCAGCGACCATCATGTAGATTATGGTCGAGGTGATCAGCGCCAGGAAGATGGCCATCGGGACCGTCCGCTTCGGGTCTATAACCTCCTCGCTAATCATCGCGATACGCCCGAACCCGGCGTAGGCGAAGAAGATGATGGCCGCCCCCTGCATCACTCCCAAGGTGCCATTGGGGGCGAAGGGCGCGAAGTTCTCGGGGTGGACGAGGAATATCCCGATGGCCACGAATATGAGCAGGACGGCGACCTTGAACACCACTAAGAGGTCGTTGAAGGTGGTCGACTCCCTGATCCCCCAGAGGTTGACGGCCATAACGCCGAGGCAGGCCAGGGCGGCCATGACGTTCACCGGCAGCGGAACGAATATTGCCAGGTAGCTGGCGAACCCGATGGCGACGGCCGTCCCAGTGAGGACGTTGGAGAGTATCCACATCCAGCCGGAAAGGAATCCTCCGAAGGGGGAGACCAGCTCGTGCGCGAACTCGTAGCCTCCCCCTTCCTTGGGAATCCTCATGGCCAGCTCGGCAAAGCTGATGGCCGTGAAGGCCGAGACCGCGGCGCCGATGATCAGGGATAGGAGCAGCGCCGGGCCTGCCAGGTTCGCGGCCACCCCCGTGACCACGAAGATGCCGGCCCCGATGATGGCCCCTAGGCCAATCGCATAGGCGTCGAAGAGCCCGAGAGTGCGTTGGAGTTCCACGATAGCTTGTTCGGAATCACGGCCTTATCAATCTTGCCAGACGGACCTGATCTTCCTCAGCCCTTCCTCGTCGACCTTCAGCATCCCGTTGCACGAGAGCCTCGCAGCGAGCTCCATCCAGTCTTGGTCTTGAGCGAACACCTTGTGGAAGATGGGTAGGGCCTCATCCAATCGGTCGTTGTTCGCCAAGGTCACCGCGTGCCAAAACCTCATCTCCAGGTTGCGCGGGAAGAGCGCCTCGGCGGTGGAGTAATGCTTCATGGCCAAGGGCATGTCCTCCCTCTCCATGGCCTCGTCCCCCATGTTCATGTGCTGGTAGGCACGGTGGACCTTGAGTAGCCGCCTCAGCTCCTCCAGGGGCTCCTTGGCGTCCTCGACCCGCAGGTCGACAGCTCGATCCTCCCATATCTTTCCAGTGGCCTGGCCCTTGACCACGAGCAGAGCGGCGGACTGCTTGCCTCGGATGTCGCCGCCCGCCTCCTCCCCCGCCTCCAAGGCAGCGAGCAGGCGTTCGGCCAGTGACCCTTTCCAAAGCTCGAAGCGCTTGGCCATCTCGGGCCAGACGCGCTCGTTCAGCATCATGTTCGCCTGGACCGAGAAGTCCGTCGCCACCAAATGCCCCGCGCAGGGGATGCACCTTCTGCCCGTGTGCGCGGCCACGCTCCCCTTGGCATCGAGCATCGCCACCTGGCGAAGGTCCCTTCCTGGGTCCTCTCTCAGCACCGAACGCATGGCCTTCACGGCGCTCGCCCCCTGCTTCATAAGCTCGAGCCCCTTCGGGCCGAAGGAGGGGTTGGAGAAGGCCTGCGTGGCCACCACCCCGACCCCCGCCTCGCCCCAGGTCACCACCGTGCCGACCGAGAACCAGTGCGATTGCACCGCCACGCCCATCTCCCCTGTCTCGGGGTCCCTGGCCACAACCGAATAGGTATGGACCGGACGAGAGCGGAACACCAGGACCACCGATAGCGACGAGGGGCTATATGGAATAAATCGGTTGCGCTCACTCGGTCAGGGAGGAGGAGCCGTGCCTTCCAGGCCAACCATTTTATAACCGCACAGTTTTCGAAAGATGAAAGGCGAATAAGCCTCAAGCCACAGCACATCAACAGCCAGAGGTCGACACTGGAATGGTCTCCAAGAGGACGGAACGGAAGGGCGGCAAGACCTGCGATGCGGGCGCCAAGCAAGGGATCGAGATATCCGCATCCAACCGGATAGAGACCGCTTGGGACCGATATGAGAAGATGAAGCCCCAGTGCACCTTCGGGGAGCTCGGCGTGTGCTGCGACCATTGCCTCCAGGGGCCCTGCCGCCTCAACCCGTTCAACGGGAATCCAGACAAGGGAATCTGCGGGGCTAGGGACTACACCATCGTCGCCAGGAACCTGATCCGCCACATCGCGGGCGGAGCCGCGGCCCACTCCGGCCACGGGCGGCATATCGCCGAGACTATGGTCAAGGTGCTGGACGGCCGGACGAGATCTTATTCCATAAAGGACGAGGACAAGCTCAGAAGGGTAGCACGAAGGCTGGGCATAGAGACCGTTTCCAGGACCAAGGAGGACCTCGCCAGGGACGTGGTCGACGAAGCGCTCGAGGACTTCGCCCGCTTCTCCAAGGTATCTCTAAGGTTCACGACGTCGACCATCATACCCAAGCGCAAGGAACTCCTGGAATTCTGCGGGCTGCTCCCGAACAACATCGACCATGCCGTCAGCGACGTCATGCACCGGAGCTCCCTGGGCTGCGACGCAGACCCCTTACCTTTGCTTTTCGGAGGGATCGCCTGCGCCATCGCCGACTACGATGCGATGCAGCTCTCCACCGACCTCTCGGACGTGCTCTTCGGCACGCCGCGCCTCGTCAGGGCCCAGGCCAACTTAGGCACACTGAAAGCTGACGCGGTCAACATCGCCATACATGGGCACAACCCCGTGCTCTCGGACGTGCTGGTGGACGTGGCCAAGGAGATGGAGGCGGAGGCGAGGGGGACCGGGGCGTCCGGAATAAACATCGTGGGGATCTGCTGCACCGGGAACGAGACGCTCATGCGCAAGGGAGTGAGCTTGGCCGCCAACTTCGCCTCGCAGGAATTGGCCCTGGCCACCGGCGCCGTCGACCTCCTGGTCGCGGACTACCAATGCGTCATGCCCTCCCTGTCGGAGATCTGCCAGTGCGTGAACACCGAGATGGTCACCACCATGGCCAACGTCCATATACCCTATGACACTCACGTCCAGTTCCGCGAGGAGGACGCCGAGGAGAGCGCGCGCTCCATCATCAGGATGGCCATCGAGGCCTTCAAGCGCCGCGACCCGGCCAAGGTCAGCATCCCCGACGTCCGGTCCGAGGTGATCGCGGGGTTCTCCCTTGAGCAGATCGAGGAGCTGCTATCAAGGCTCGAGCCGGAGGACCCATGGGCCTACCTGGTCCATGCCCTGCGCGAAGGCAAGGTCCGAGGCATCGCCCTCATAGCGGGATGCAACAACCATCGCGTGGAGCAGGACAGGGACCATCTGGAGATCGCCAAGGAGCTGCTCCGGAACGACGTGCTCGTGCTGGCCACTGGCTGCTCCGCCGGTGCTTTCGCAAAGAACGGTATGCTGTCCTCAGAAGCCGCGGACCTCTACGCCGGCCCGGGCCTCAAGGGGTTCCTGCTGGAACTATCGCGGGCCAACGGAGTGCAGCTCCCGCCGATATGGCACATGGGCTCCTGCGTCGACAACACCAGGGCCATGAACCTGGCCACCGAGCTGGCGAGGCGCTTCCGGGCCGACGTGAGCTCCATCCCCTTCGCGGTGAGCGCCCCCGAGGCCAACCATGAGAAGGCCGTCTCCATCGGGACGTGGTGCGTGGCCTTCGGCCTGCCGGTCCACGTGGGCACAATCAACTATATCCTCGGCTCGGACCTGGTCGCGGAGGTCCTCACTAGAACCGCCCAGGACGTCTTCGGGGGGAGGTTCATCTTCGAGCCCTCGCCCGAGGAGGCGGCGAGGATCTTGCTCAACGAGATCGAGCGGAGGCGCTGGAAGCTGAGGCTCGACCACCGCTACCAGGTGGAGAGGGGGACCGCGATCGAGACGCGAGAGCTATGCTCCAAGGCCATCGACGGGGCCATCATCGCCACCGGCTTCGCCGACCAGCTGCTCTCGGCGGCCATCGAGCGCTACGGCTACGAGCAGAAGGTGGAGTTCCCCGAGACCGGCTATTACCTACCTGCCATCTATGCCTGGCAGGGGAGGGAGGTCCGTCGCCTGGCCGACCTCCCGAGGGCGCTGGGGCAGGCCCGCTCCCTGATCAGGGAGGAGGACACCTTCGAGAACGCCCTGGCCGCCGGAGAGGCGCTCATGGTCGCGGCGGAGGTGGTGGAGGCCCTGAAGTACGTTCCCACCGAGCGACCGTACGAGGGCACGGGCTATTGTGGCTTCATCCCGGACAGGACCCTCAGGGAGCTGGGGGTTGCCTTCGTGGATGACACCATTCCAGGGTGCGCGGTCCTGGTGGGGAGCGCGAGCGACCCCAAGGCCCTGCTCAAGGTGGTGCGCGATTGCCAGGCCAAGGGCATGCTCATCATCGCCTCCTACGACACCATCCGCCAGCTCCAGGACCAGGGCGTGAAGGTGGGCCTGGACGTCATGCTCTACCCCGTAGGGGAGTTCACCCAGGTGGTCCATGGTTTGAACTTCGCCATTCGCGCGGCCCTGACCTTCGGGAACGTGCAGAAGGGGGACCGCGAGCGCCTCCAGGGGTACCTTAAGAAGAGGCCAAAGGTCTTCGTTCTCCAGTTAGGCCCTATCGACTCCATCAAGGCGGCCGCGGAGTTCGCGGCCCTGCTCAACGGCTCGCCCACGATAACCGACCAGCAGGTCGAGGCCATTCAAGACAAGTTCGTGCCCCAGCCCGATTACGGCAAGATGGTCCAGACCGCCATCGAGCTGCGCGGCATCCAGGTTAGGCTGGCCCAGGTGGACATCCCGGTGGCGTACGGCCCGGCCTTCGAAGGGGAGACGGTGCGTCGGCCCGACACCTACGTGGAGGCGGGTGGAGCGGCCAAGACCCTGGCCTTCGAGCTGCTGCGGGCGCTCCCCGAGGACCAGGTCGAGGACGGGAGGATCGCTCTCATAGGCAAGGACGTGGACGAGCTGCCCGAGGGCAGCAAGACCGCCCTGGCCATCATAGTCGACGTCTACGGCAAGAGGATGCAGGAGGACTTCGAGTCTGTGTTGGAGCGCCGCATCCATCAGTTCGTCAATTACGCCGAAGGCGCCTGGCACACCGGCCAGAGGAACACGATCTGGGTAAGGCTCTCGAAATCGTCGGTGCGCGCCGGCCTGAGGCTCAGGCACTTCGGCGAAATATTGGTCACGAAACTGAAGGCCGAGTTCGGCAACATCATCTCCAGGGTTCAGGTCACGATCATAACGGACGAGGGGAGGGCGAGCGAGCTGCTGCCCAGCGCCCTTGAGAAGTACAGGCAGAGGGACGAGCGAATGGCCGGCTTGACGGACGAGGCCGTGGACACGATGTACAGTTGTTCCTTATGCCAGTCGTTCGCCCCAGACCACATCTGCATGGTCACCCCCGAGCGCCTGGGCCTCTGTGGTGCGATAAACTGGCTCGACGCCAAGGCCGCCAAGGAGATCGCGCCCACCGGCCCCAACCAGCCCGTCCTCAAGGGAGCGGTCATCGACGCCGCCAAGGGGCAATGGGAGGGCGTGAACCGTGCTGTGCGCGAGCTGACGCGCGGCAAGCTGGAGAGGTTCAACGCTTACAGCATAATGGAGGACCCCATGACCTCCTGCGGCTGCTTCGAGGTCATCGTGGCCATGACCGCGGACGCGCAGGCCGTGATCCTGGTCAACCGCGAGTACGCCGGCATGACGCCCGTGGGCATGAAGTTCTCCACCTTGGCGGGCAGCATCGGCGGAGGCAAGCAAACCCCTGGCTTCATCGGCGTGGGGCGGAAGTACATCCTGTCCAAGAAGTTCATATCCGCGGATGGCGGGTTCCTGCGCATCGCCTGGATGCCGAAGGAGCTGAAGGCCCAGATGCATGATCTGCTCAAGAAGAGGGCCGAAGAGCTCGGCGAGCCCGACTTCGTGGAGAAGATCGCGGACGAGACCGTGACCGAAACGGCGGAGGGCCTGGCGGAATGGATGGCCAAGGTCGACCATCCCGCTCTGAGGATGCCCTCGATGCTGCAGTGAGCGAGGCGACGACATGGCAGACGTACCAGTACCCAAGGAGAAGTGGACAGGCAAGATCGGCACCGTGGTGCTTGGCGCCACGTCGGAGGAGGGCGGCTCTCGCGCCAAGAGGCTCACTCTAGGCGGAGAGACAGGCATGCCGTTCAGCTCTTACGAGGGGGGCCCGCCCAACAGCCCCCTCATCGCTGGCGAGGTCCTGGACTGCCCGGGGGAGCTGCCCGAGCCCGTGAGGAAGGAGTTCGGCGAGGCGGTGAACGATTCGGCAGCTTGGGCCAAGGCCTGGGTCGCTCACGGCGCTGACTTGGTATGCCTCAAGCTTCACAGTACCAATCCAGAGGAGCTCAACTGCTCCCCCGAAGAGGCCTCGCAGACCGTGCTTAGGGTGCTGAGGGCGGTGGACGTGCCCCTCATCGTCTACGGCTCAGGGCACGAGGAGAAGGACGCCAAGGTGCTGGAGGCGGTGAGCAACATCGCCCCCAAGGAGCGCCTCCTCCTCGGCCAGGCAGAGGAGACGGCCTACAAGAGCATCGCCGCGGCGGCCATGGCCAACGACCACGCCATCATCTCCTTCGCCAACCTGGACGTGAACTTGAGCAAGCAGATCAACATCCTCCTGACCGACTTCGGGGCCGGGAAGGAGCGCATTGTCCTTGACCCCCTGTTCGCCTGCCTGGGAATGGGGCTGGAATACTCTTACTCGGTAATGGAAAGGATAAGGCTGGCCGCCCTCATGGGCGACTCCATGCTGCAGGTGCCGCTGCTATGTGACACGACCTCCGCCTGGAAGGCCAAGGAGGCGAGCGAGGAGCTCGAAGGCCTTGATGGGCTAGAGGACAGGGCGGTGTGGTGGGAGACCACCACCGCGGTGGCGGCCCTAATCTCCGGCGCCGACGTCCTGATAATGCGCTCGCCCAAGGCGGCCAAGATCGTCCGCACGGCAATCGACGAACTTACGGGAGGGGCCTAGATGCCGACCGCCATCGAGATCTTCAAGCACCTCCCCAAGAAGAACTGCGGGAAGTGCAACTACCCAACCTGCCTGGCCTTCGCCATGCAGCTCGCCAACTCCAAGGCCAAGCTGGAGGACTGCCCCTTCGTCTCGGAGCAGGGCAAGGCCGCCCTGGCCGCCTCGTCCGCCCCTCCCATACGACTCGTCAGGTTCGGCTCTGGCAATAGAACGATAGAGATGGGCGATGAGACCGAGCTCTACCGGCATGAGAAGAAGTTCTTCCATCCCATTGCAATGGCGATTTCCGTCTCCGACACGATGACCCATGAGGAGATCGG
>DATIXC010000136.1:0-10790 GCA_035518995.1 Methanomassiliicoccales archaeon
GGTTGAAGAGGTCAAGAACCGGATGGAGGTGGACTGAGATGGATTGGACCCCGAAGACAAGGCTGGGCAAGATGGTCATGAGCGGCGAGATAACCACCATGAGCCAGGCCCTGGCCACCAAGCTCCCCCTGAGGGAGCCGGAGATCGTGGACGTCCTCTTGCCGGACCTGAAGGACGAGGTCATCGACGTGAACATCGTGCAGAGGATGACCGACTCGGGCCGCAGGGTGAAGTTCCGGATCACGGTAGCCGTCGGCAACGGCGACGGCTTCGTGGGCATCGGACGCGCCAAGGGGAAGGAGGTCGGTCCCTCCATTAGGAAGGCGATCGACAACGCCAAGCTGAACATCATCGAGATCAAGCGCGGCTGCGGATCCTGGGAATGCGGATGCGGCACCCCGCACTCGCTCGCCCTGACCGTGGTGGGCAAGGCGGGGAGCGTGGAGGTCAACCTCAAGCCCGCCCCGCGCGGCATCGGGCTGGCGACCGGGGACGTGGCCAAGAGCATCCTCCAGCTCGCGGGGGTCAAGGACTCCTGGGGCTTCGTGAAGGGGCACACCAAGACCACTGTCAATTACGCCATCGCCACCTTTGAGGCCTTGAAGCAGACGGCGCAGGTCCGCGTGACCGACGAGCAGGCCAGGCGCCTGAAGATAGTCTCAGGCCCGGTAAACGTGCACGTCGCCTCCGCCCTGGCCGTGGCCAAGACCGCCGAGGCAGCCCCCGAACCGCAGAAGGAGGGCTGAGCATGGCCTACGCAGTCATCCGCGTCCGCGGCCACTCCAAGATAAAATCGGACATCGAGGAGACCATGGAGCTCATGCACCTCAACCGCCCGAACCACTGCGCCGTGCTGCCAGAGAACGACACGGTGCGCGGCATGCTCTACAAGACCAAGGACTACGTCACCTGGGGAGAGGTGGACGAGACCACCCTGGCCAAGATGATCAAGTTCCGGGGGCGCATGGAGGGCGACGTGCCCGTCGACGACGAGGCGGTGAAGTCCAGGTCCAAGTACACCAGCATCATAGCCCTCGCGCGGGCCGTGAAGAAAGGCGAGGCCACCTATGCCGGCCTCGAGGGCTTCAAGCCCATCTTCCGCCTAAGCCCGCCCCGCAAGGGCTTCGAGGGCAACAAGCGATCGTATCAGAACGGCGGCGCCCTTGGCTATCGTGGCAAGGACATAAACGCGCTCATCGAACGAATGTTATAAGTGCAAAGATACAGTTGGGGGCTCGACATGCCAAGCAGGACTAAGAAGTTCAGGGGGATGCGCACTCATGGCCGAGGGAAAAAGGCCGGCCGCGGCGCAGGCCTCCACGGCGGAACCGGCAACGCCGGTCTGCACAAGCACAAGGTCATGATGATGCTCAAGTACGACCGGGACCACTTCGGGAGGCACGGCTTCAAGCGGCCTCAGGAGGTCGTCTCGGCCAAGATCACCATGAACATAGGGGAAGTACAGGAGAGCATAGACAAGATGGTCGCCGATGGCTATGCGCAGGTGAAGGGCGACAGGACGGTCGTCGACCTGTCCAAGATGGGAGTGGACAAGCTATTGGGCTCCGGAGACGTGAGCCAAAAGCTGGAGATAGTCGTCACCGAATCCTCGGCCAAGGCCAAGGAGAAGGTGGAGAGCGCAGGTGGAGCGATCGTAGGACCTTGAGTGACGAGACTTAGCTGATACCATGGCAGAAGAGAAGAAGAGCCTGCTCTACAAGCTCAAACCTCTCACCGACCGCCTACCTGCGGTCACCAAGCCGGAGGGGCACGTGCACTTCCGGACCAAGATGCTGTGGGTCATCGTCATTCTAGTCCTCTACTTCGTGATGACAAACGTCTTCCTCTATGGAATCGATCAGCAGAAGACCATAGACCTGTTCTCGCAATACCGCGCCATCCTCGCGGGGGCGCAGGGATCGCTGATGCACCTGGGCATAGGCCCGATCGTCACCGCCTCCATCATCATGCAGCTGTTCGTGGGCGCCAAGATCATCCGCCTCAACCTGCAGGACTCGGACGACAAGGCCGTTTACCAGAGTACGCAGAAGTTCCTGGTCATAATCATGATCCTGGTCGAGGCCGTGCCCCAGGTGTTCGGGTACCTGGTCCCAGACGCGAGCTTCGTGGCCGACCTAGGCAGCTTCCTGGGGCCGAACTCGTTCATCTCACCGGAGGCGCTAGCGGACGTCATCATCATCTTGCAGCTGTTCCTGGGCTCCTATCTCGTCTTCCTAATGGACGAGGTCGTGTCCAAATGGGGCATAGGATCGGGCATATCGCTGTTCATCGCCGCAGGCGTGGCCCAGGCCATATTCACGGGCACTTTCAACTGGGAGGCCATCAGCGCCACCTCGCCGATGAGCATCAACAATCCGCCCGCCGGGACCATCCCCAAGACCATCTACCTCATCCACAACATGTCCGCATCGGAGATGGCCAACGGAGGGTACGAGCGCATATTGCTGCAGAACCCCAACTCCATGGTCGCCCTAGTGGGAACTATCGCCATCTTCCTGTTCGTGTCCTACATGGAGAGCATGAGGATCGAGCTGCCCTTGGCCCACGGGACGGCCAGGGGCGCCAGGGGGCGCTACCCGATCAAGCTGCTCTACGCCAGCAACATCCCGGTCATCTTGATGGCCGCCCTGCTGGCCAACATCAGCATGTTCTGCTTCCTCTTCTACACCAACCCGACCCTGATGCAGGTGCCCATCCTGGGAGGTAACCCCTACCTCGGGTACTATGACCCCGCGAACCACGGCACACAACCGCTGGGCGGAATGGCTTGGTACATCTCAACACCGAACGGTCTCGCGAGTTGGCTGCTGCCCATCCTCTCCCCGGAGCAGTACGGAAGCCTGGCCCAGGGCCATGAGCCCGTCCAGGTCCTGATCCACGTACTGGTGTTCTTCGGGATAATGGTGGGCGGCTCGATCCTGTTCGCCAAGTTCTGGATCTCCACCACCAACATGGGCCCGGAGGCCGTGGCCAAGCAGATCGAGTCCAGCGGTCTGCAGATCCCTGGGTTCAGACGGGACCCGCGCGTGCTGAAGCGGGTGCTCGAGCGATACATTCCTGTAGTGACAGTCATATCCGGTGCAACGGTGGGTGCCTTGGCAGCAGGAGCCGACCTCATAGGTACGGTAGGGAACGCGTCGGGAACCGGCGTGCTGCTAGCAGTGGGCATCATGATCCAATTCTACGAGGCCATCAGCCGCGAACAGATGATGGAGATGCACCCGGTGCTGCGGCAGTTCTTCGGAGGCGAGTAGGATGGCGACTAGCGGGGGCACGACCGAGGCGAAAGCACAGAGCTCCAAGTCCCTGGCCAACTTCGCCACCCTGTTCTTCGTCATGATCGCCGTCCTGGTTCTCTTCGACCAACAGATAAGGACGGCCCTGGGGCAATGGGTGGGCCGCGTCTTCCAGCCCCTGTTCGGCTTCAACTACCAGTACCCGGTGCTGACCCTGGTGATCACCGGCATGATCATGGCCGGCCTGACCATCATCGTGCGCCACTTCTACACCGACTACGTGGAGCAGGCCGAGAACCAGAAGATCGTCTCCGCCTTCAACAAGGAGCTGCGCAACGCCAGGCTGGAGAACAACACCTACAAGATCAAGAAGCTCACGGAGCTGCAGCCCGAGATCCTGCAGAAGTCCATGAAGGCCAGCTCGACCCAGCTCAAGCTTATGCCGGTGACCCTGATCATCGTCATCCCCATATTCGCCTGGCTGGCGGTGTTCATGGGGCAGGTGCACTCGCCCCTGATCGCCGTCCCGTGGTCCTACAACGTCAATCTCACCCAAAACACCATCTTCCCCAACTGGGTGCTGCTCTACTCCCTGATCAGCGTTCCCTTCGGCCAGGTCCTGGCCAGGTCCCTGCGATTCATTGATTTCAGGAAGCGCCTGCGCGAGATCGAGGCGGAAGGTACGGCATGAGGATCACCATCTCCGGCCCGCCTGGCTCCGGCAAGACGACGGTGTGCAGGCTCCTCGCGGAGCGCTTGGGCATCGAGTACGTCATCTCCGGCAACGTCTTCCGCAGCATGGCTCAGCGATTGCATCTCAGCCTGTCCGAGTTCGGGCGTCTGGCGCAAGAGGACCCGAAGTACGACCGGATGATCGACGAGGACATGGTCAGGATGGCCCGGGAGAAGGAGGACATCATCCTGGAGGGTAGGTTGGCGGCGCACAACCTCGCCCGCCATGGCATCCCTGCCTTCAAAGTGTTCCTGGACGCCCCGCCGCGGATCAGGGCGGCCCGGATTGTTGAGCGCGAGCAGGGGGACGTGGACCTAGCGATGAGGGAGATGCTCGAGCGGGAGGGGTGCGAGGCCCGGCGCTACCGCTCATGGTACGGGATCGACGTCACGGACATGGGCGTCTACGACCTGGTCGTCGACACCTCCGCCCTCAGCGCGGAGGAGATAGTCGAGCTGATCGCGCGGCGAGCGGGGTGCGATCGATGCCCAGGATGATCACCAAGGACCGCGACCCCTTGCGCACGGAGAAGGGTAAGCGGCCGGGGGAGAGGAGCATGGAGGAGCTCCTGGCCGCAGGCGTGATCAATCTGGACAAGCCCGTGGGGCCCACCTCGCACCAGGTTACCGCCTGGGTCAGGGACATCCTCGGGGTGGAGCGCATCGGCCACGGCGGCACGCTCGACCCCAAGGTCAGCGGGGTGCTCCCGATAGCCTTGGGGAAGGCGACGAAGGCCACGGACCTGGTCCTGCGCTCAGACAAGGAGTACGTCTGCCTGATGATCCTGCACCGCGACGTGGCCGAGGACAAGCTGCGCCGGGTGCTTGGCAGCTTCGTAGGCGACATCTATCAGGTCCCGCCGGTCAGGGCGGCGGTGAAAAGGCAGTTGCGCGTGCGCCGGGTTCATTCCATCAATGTGCTCCAAGTCAAGGGTAGGGAGGTGCTCTTCCAGGTGGAGTGCGACGCCGGGACCTACATCCGCACCCTGTGCGTGGACGTGGGCGATGCCCTGGGCATAGGCGCCCACATGGAGGAGCTGAGGAGGACCCGCTCCGGCAGCATGCGGGAGCGTGAGAGCGTGCAGCTCCAGGACCTCAAGGACGCGTTCGTGTACTGGAAGGAGGGCGACGAGTCCCACCTGCGCAGGATGGTGGCGCCCATGGAGGTCCTGCTCGACCCGCTGCCCAAGGTGGTGCTGAAGGACAGCGCCGTGGACGCGGTGTGCCATGGCGCGGACCTGGCGGTGGTGGGGATCGCCAAGCACGACGCGTCCATCGCCCGAGGGGACCTGGCGGCGTTGATGACGCAGAAGGGGGAGGGGGTGGCCTTGGGGGTCGCCCTGATGTCAGGGGAGGAGATGGGGAGGGCCAGGGAGGGGATCGCCCTGAGCACAGACCGCGTCTTCATGGAGCCTGGCACCTATCCCAAGATGTGGGAGTCCGCCGAGGAGCGGAAGCCCGCCCAATAGCCGAGCCGCACGCGCCAGAACTTTTAATAGCGATTCCCGACCATCCTCCAGGCATGAAGCTGGATGCTCTCGGATTGCTCGCAGCGTTGGTGATCATCGCCCTAGGCGCCATATTCATCTGGAACGAGGAGCTAGCGCTGGACCTGATGGGGTTCTTCCTGATAATCTGGGGATTCCTGGCCCTGCTCAGCGCCTTCGGCCTGACGAAGAAGAGGCAGCCTTAGCGAATGCGAAATGCGTGGTTCCATAAAGCAAAGTGAATTTTGCCAGAAGGCCACATACTGCCTAATTACTTATCTTGCCTCTAGAACTCAGCTAGCTTCTTCTGCGAGCGCTTGGCCTTCTCCTTCTTCCCTAGGGACTTCAGGGGTATGGCCTCGATCCCCAGATGCTTGGTGATCTCGGAGGCAAGCTCCGCATCGAAGCCATGGTTGGTGTAGACCGTCTTGGGGTCGCAGCCCTTCACGAAGGACAACAGCTCCTGATGCCCGGCGTGGTCCGAGAGCGGGAAGCCCTCGTCCACCTGCATGTTGTTGAAGAAGCCCCTCCGCAAGGCCCAGCCGCTGATGTACGCCGTCCTGAGCCTGCCCTTCTGCAGCCTTTGCATCAGCGCTCCCCTCCTGGCTCCCGTGGAGCAGATGTAGAGCGAGGGGGACTCGGCCCCGGACTCGGGAGCGGCCCTGTAGCAGAACCTCTCGCCTCCCTCCTCCTCCACCCACTGCGTGCTGCAGAGGACATTATCCACGAGGTAAGGTTCATAGCCTCCGAGGAAGTCCAGCAGCAGCTGCGATTTCCCCAGGGGATAGGTCATCAGCGCGACCGAGAACCCAAGGGCAAGGCTGTCCTCCACCCAGTCCTTGATGACCCCGCCGATCTCCTCCCGCGGCGGGAAGTCCCACCCTCGCGCCCCGTAGGTGGACTCGATGATGAGCACGTCCGTCTTCATGGGCCTGGCGCCCTTCATGCCGAACCTGTCCTCGGGGCACATGTCCCCGGTGTAGAGCACCTTCGTCCCACCATCCAGAAGGAACATCCGCGAGCCTCGAATGTGGCCCGCATCGAGCATCTTCACGTGGGGCGACGATCCCTCGTGCAGCTTCCTACCCAATCTCTCGGAGACGCAGCGCAGGGTGATCCTGGAGGCAATGGCCTTGTCGCCCTCGAAGCCCCTAGGCAGGTGGTCCGAGTGGGCGTGGGAGATGCAGTTGGTGGCCCCGCCCTCCAATCGGTGGGGATCGAGGCGGCAGGCGAGCTCCTTCCCTTCGACCTCTATGCCATTGCCGGGGCGAATGGCTAGCGCATCCCCTTCCATCGACCAGGATTATGCCGCCCCTGGTATTTACCTCCACCCCTAGCTGCTTTGACGTCGATCAGCGGGGCATGGCCTCGAGCACCCGGAGCGCCCTCAAGGTGACCCACTTGCTCGGTTTACCGTTCCTTCCCATGGGGACGATAAAACGCCCCTCGAACCTGTTCTCCTGGACCCATCGTCCATCGGCTCCTCTCTTGGAAATGAGGACCGTCAAGGCGTCGTGCATCCTCTCGTCCTGATATCCCAGCTGGGTCAGTATGCCCAATATCTCCAGGATGTCGGTGTTCCACATCAAGGGGAACCCCAGGCGGAGCCATTCGGGCCGCGACACCGCCTTCGAGCCTGGGCCCTTGCGGAAGATGTGCTGCGAGAGGAGGAACTCCGCACCCTCTTCAATAGCCATGTCCATCTCCCCTGTTCTCCTTGGCACGGGGACCTCGGCCAGGGCCTTGAGCGACTTCACCGCACCGGAGCGGCAGGAATGGTCGCGCCAGCAACGGTTGTAAAGGTAGGGCCATTCCTTCGGCGCTTTGGAGGCATGCTCGTATCTCTGGTAGGTCGTCAGCCACTCTAGCGCCTTCCGGACCCTGGGGTCCTCTCCATATCCCAGTCGGATGAGAGAGAAGGCCATGTTGCTGGTTAGGCAGCAGATCACCGAGGCCTTGGCGCCTCCCTTCCTTTCATCCCCATTGACCGAGAATCCGCCGGATGACCGCTCCTGGCTCCATCTGAGGACGAACTCGCAGGCGGCCCTCACCCTCTGGTCCTCCGGGTCAGCATAAAGCTCGGCCAGCAGAATGAGGTTCCAGACCGTTCCCTTGTACTTGGAGTTCCGATAGAAGTCCTCTGGCTCGCCCCAGTTGCCCTCCGGCTTCTGCTGCGCCAGGATGCGCGGCACGGGCCCCTCCTCCATTATCCTGGCCTTGGCCTCGAGTACCTCCTCGTCGCCTTCGCCCTTGCCCAGAAGGTCCCGGAGGGCCAGATAGCGCACCGAGGGGTCAACCTCCTCCAGAAGCCAATCGATCACCTCATCATCCATGTGCTTAGCCCGTCCGTTCCTAGTATGGATTTGGGGACCGGATGATAAGCCATTCGATAATGGGTCGCCGACAAGGTTGAAGTACACCAGGGATATTTGGGACACCGTATGACCGCCCCTGAGGAAGACAGGTCCAACTCCAGCGGGTACCTCATGTTGCTGATAGGCGTGGTCCTGGTCGTGGTGGGATGGATGGTGGTGCTGAGCGGCTACGCCTCGACGGCGGCCATGTTCATAGCCATGATGGTGGTCCAGGTGGTGGGCATAGTCCTGGCCTTCTTCGGCCTCAAGATCATCTTCGACCCCACCAGGAAGAACGCCCCCGCTCCTTCCACGTACAACGAGTTCTCTGTGGTCTGCGAGCGTTGCGAGGAGGAGGTCCCTTCTGGCGCGAAGAACTGCCCCAACTGTGGCAACCCCATAGATTGGGACTAGGGGCCAGGGAGACGAAACAATATTATCCAATCAGCACCATTGAATTTCTAGCAGAGGGGAGGCACGCCATGGCGAACGATGAAGAGGAGGAGTACGAGAGCGAGGAGGACCAGAAGAACGACGAATGGCTGAAGGAGAACTTCTTCGACCTCGTGGAGGAGCACCCTCGTGAATGGATCGCGGTCATGGGCCAGAAGATCATAGCCGTCGGGGCCACGCGCATCGAGGCCGAGGACAAGGCCGCGGAGATAGCGGGCGACCGCGACTTCTCGGTGTACTTCATCCCGCCCACCGGAACGTTCACGGACGTAGGTTACGCGAGCCGATGAATTTGGCTCTCGTCGATGTCGTACGCCTCGCATGTTTCGCCATCGCCTAGAACATTTTCATGTCCTTTTCTAGGAACCTAGCTCCAATGATGAACAGCATGGCGACGAACACAGATAGAGCCAGGAAATGAGCCCCGCCTAAGAGGACCAGCATTTCCGTAAATCCAATTAGCTGGTGGTACAAAGCGACCATCGAGTAAAACCCGACCAAGAACGAGATCGACCAGAATATAGCCCCAAGGACAAGCCAACGCACCTGCTTGAACAAGAGGGTGGCGAGCCCTAGATAGTATAGGACGGCAGCGGTTTGAAGACCTGCATTCTCGATAAGAAGACAGTCCAACAGGGTGTATCTCTCATATTCGACATCCCCTGTCCCCGGGAAGTTTATCAAGTACCACCAGGGGATGACGGACGCCAGGAGCCCTAGTACAAACAGGAGATAACGCCACTCGCGCCAGGTAAAAATACTCTCAATCGTTTCCTCCCCCATATCCATGATTGCTTCTCCAATGACAGAATTCAGGTCAGAGATATTTAGAATTGCAGGAATGCCATGAGCTTCGGGCATCCTAGGGAAATGAGCCTTTCATGAGCTAGTCCACTTTCAGCCCTCTCCCCCCTCCGCCCCTTTATAGGCCGGAGCACAAAGGGTACGCAGGGGAGGCGAATGGGACAATACATGGAAGCGGACCTGCCCAGCTCCGAATCGAGCATCGATGCTCATGAGGAGGTTATGCGGGCACGGCCGGAGCGGCGGCTGGGCACGTCCGTCAAGGCGCTGGACGACTTCGTGGGCGGGTTCCCCTCCTCCAAGGTCACGCTGATCGACTCCTCGGACCGCCTGGTGCTCGACATCGTCCACCTCCTCTGCGTCAATCAGGTGCTGGAGGAGGGGCGGGAGGTGGTGTGGGTGGACGGGGGGAACTCCGTGAACCCCTACGCCCTCACCAGCCTGTGCAAGCGCTTCCGGGTGCGCTCGGGCGAGGTGCTTGAGAGCGTGAACGTCTCCCGCGCCTTCACCGCCTACCAGCTCGTCACCCTGATAGAGGACATGATGGAGGCCGAGGTCGCCCGGACGAATGCCGGGCTGCTGGTGGTGACGTCGTTCCCGGACCTGTTCCAGGACAAGGACATGTGGTGGTCCGAGTCCCTGCAGCTGATGAAGCGGTGCCTGGCGTCCATGCGCGAGGTGACCAGGAGACACGACACCGTCACCCTCGTGACCAACCTGGGCCTCTCCAGGATGCTGTACAAGAAGAGCCTGCGCAGCCTGATGTACTCCTCCGCGGACCACGTGCTGCGCATCGAGAACCAGCGCTCCGCGCTCCGGGTCAGCCTGGTCAACGAGGGGCGCAGCATGCTCTATCACCCCGTTCCCTACTACCAGCGCACCCTGGACGAGTTCCGGTGATTGGCCGAACTTAGCACCTGACACCTTTAAGCTGGGAGATGCTCCTAGGGGCTCGGGGATTGTAACCATGGCGAAGAAGACCAAGAAAGGTTTCGTGGGCAAGATCGAGAAGGATACGCTCAAGAACGACGACTTCCGCCGCGTGCTCTACACCGGCAAGTACAGCCAGCTAGTGCTCATGAGCTTGAAGCCCGGGGAGGAGATCGGGGAGGAGGTGCACGACGACGTGGACCAGTTCTTCCGCTTCGAGGACGGGAAGGGGCTCGTGGTCATAGACGACGTGGAAAACGAGGTCAAGGACGGCATGGCCGTGGTGGTGCCATCGGGCGCGAAGCACAACGTCATCAACACCTCCAAGAAGAACGACCTCAAGCTGTACACCATCTACTCGCCCCCGGAGCACCAGGACGGGGTGGTGCGCCAGACCAAGCAGGACGCCATGGACAACGAGGAGCACTACGACGGGAAGCCGACGGAGTGAAACTTAGGCCATAGCCAGAAAACCGCTTACCCGTTCTTCTCTTTATTTGAGCCTCCTGCGCTAACGCTAGTTTCGAAGAGGGGCCCTCAGCATGCGCGCCGGGAACAGGGCATTCTACATCAGCATGTACCTGTTCCTGTTCATGGCCTTGGGGCTCATGGGTCTGGATGACGAAGAGGTCATGCTCTCCAATGCCGAGCTGCTGTTCATTGCCGTAGCCATCATGGGCTCGATCCATATCGTCCTTAGCGCCTACTACAACCGAAAGGGAAGAGTGCCGTTGGAATGAGGACTAGGATCAAGGAGCTCAGGGCCAGGTACA
>DATIXC010000137.1:0-2959 GCA_035518995.1 Methanomassiliicoccales archaeon
ATGCCGGTGGAGACGGCCAAGGAGAAGATTAGGGGGATGATGATCGCCGCCAACGAGGCGGACGTCTTCTACGACCTGTCGGAGGAGGTGGTCTGCCGCTGCGGCGGGAAGGTCGTGATCAGAAAAGTGCCCGACCAATGGTTCATCGACTACGGCAACCAGGAGCTGACCGAGAAGAGCAAGGGCCATGCGGAGCGAATGAAGATCCTGCCGCCCGAGTATTACACCAACATAGAGGGTGTGCTCGATTGGTTCCGGGAGAGGGCCTGCGTAAGGCAGGGCAACTGGCTCGGGACGAGGTTCCCATTCGACGAGAAATGGATCATCGAGGCCATATCGGACTCCACCCTTTACCCGCTCTACTATCTGGTCTCCCTCTACGTCAACCAGGGCAAGCTAAGAGCAGAGCAGATGGACGAGACGCTGCTCGACTTCGTCCTGCTGGGCAGAGGGAGCGCGACCGAGGTCTCCAGGAGCAGCGGGGTGCCTCTGGACACTCTGGAGCAGATGCGCGCGGACGTCGAGTACTGGTACCCGCTGGACATCAACCTGGGGGGGAAGGAGCACATGACCGTCCACTTCCCCGCCTTCCTCATGAACCACGTGGCCATCATGCCGGAGAGGCATTGGCCCAGGGGCATCTTCGTGAACTGGTACGTGATAGGCAAGGGTGGCAAGATCTCCAAGTCCAAGGGCGGCGCGCAGCCTATCCCTGGCGCGGCCGAGCTCTACGGCGTGGACGCCCTACGTTTGTACTACACCCACATCGCCTCGCCCTTCGCCGACGTAGAGTGGGACGAGGAGTCAGTGGAGAACTACAAGGCGAAGATGGATCGCATCCCGAAGATCGTGGAGGAGATGAAGGCGCACGTCTGCAAGGAGGAGATGGACGACATCGACAAATGGCTGGTCTCCAGGGTCAACTCCCGCATCATGGCCATCAGGAAGGGGATGGAGGACCTGGACCTCCGCCTAATGGCCAACGAGGTCTACTTCGAGATGTTCAACGACCTCCGCTGGTACGCCCGCCGGGGCGGGTGCAACGGCCTTGCCACCAAGAGGACGGTCGATGCCTGGATACGGATGATGGCCCCGATAACCCCGCACATCGCCGAGGAGCTCTGGGAGCGGATCGGAGGGAAAGGATTCGTTTCGATCGCAGCGTTCCCGGAGATGGTCGACGATGAGCTGGACGTCCAGGTGGAGCAGGCCGAGGAGTACTTGAAGGCCGTCATGGCGGACATCAACGAGATCCTCAAGGTCACGGGCATCAAGCCTGCGGCGATCTACCTGTACACCACCTCCGCCTGGAAGCAGAAGGTCTACGAGATGGGGCTGAGGATGGCGCAGGCGAAGGAGATAAGCGTTCCAGGCCTGACCAAGACGGCAATGTCGGACCATGAAATCCGCGCCAAGGGCAAGGAGGCCTCGGACTTCGCCAGGAAGGTGGCGGAGGACCTAATGAAGCGCTCACAGCAGGACCTCGGCCGCCTGAGCTCCGGATTCGACGAGCTGCGCTACCTCAAGAACGCGGTGGCCTTCATGGCCATGGAGCTGGGCTGCGATGTGCTCGTCCACTCGGCCGACGACCCGGATATCAAGGACCCGCAGCGCAAGGCCAAGGCGGCCCAGCCGAAACGGCCAGCCATATTCGTGGAGTGAAGCTCGAGGCAATCCCGGTCGTCCAATCATGCAGTCCATCATCGCCACTAATAGCCGACGCGAGGGTAGAGCCTGCTCGCGATGAGGATCAGGACCAGGGCGAAGGCAATCATGACAACGAAGTCCAGGGCCAAGCCGAACTCGGTCACCCAGCCCACGATCATCAGGTCCCTGAGCGCGTCGACCATGTACGTCAGGGGATTCCCGAGAGCTATGACCTGGAGCCATTGGGGCATGATGGAGATGGGATAGATGGCGTTGCTCGCGAAGAACAGGGGCATGGTGATCATCTGGCCAATCCCCATGAATCTTTCCCTGGTCTTGACCAGGCAAGCAATAATAAGAGAGAGGGTCGCGAATATCGCGGCCCCGATGACCACGGTCACCGCGACCATGAGGATGCTCAAGGGCCTCAGGTCTAGGCTGACCCCTATGGCGATGGCCAGGAGATAGACGATGAGGGCCTGGGAGAGGCTGCGCAGGCCGGCGGAGAGAGCCTTCCCTGTGACCAGCGCGATGCGGGACGATGGGCTGACCAGGAACTTCTGGACAATGCCGAGGTCCCTCTCCCACACGATGGTGATGCCATAGAATATGGAAATGAAGAGCACGCTTTGCGCCAGTACGCCCGGCGTTAGGAACTCCAGGTAGGAGAAATCCCCCGTGGGTATCAGCCTCACCTGGTTCAGCACAACCCCGAACACGAGCAGCCACAGGGCAGGCTGGATCGCCCGGGTCAGCAGCTCGGAGGGGTCGTGCCTGAGCTTGCGCGCCTCCAGCTCGACCATGACCATGGCCTTGGAAGCGAATCGGGCGGCTGCCTGGAGCGCGCCCTCAGCCTCCTCGGCCATCCTAGCCCAGCCTCCTCGCGGTCATCCTCTCCCTTTGGATCTCCTTGATGTTGCCGCCGAACTCGATCGTCCCGCCGGTGTGGTGGATGAAAACCTCGTCCAAGGTGCTCGCGCCCACTCTCTCCTTTAGCTCCTTGGGGGTCCCAAGGACCACCAGCTTGCTCCTGTGCATGATGGCGATGCGGTCGCAGAGGGCATCCGCCTCGTCCATGAGATGCGTGGTCAGGAAAATGGTCGTCCCGAACTCGTCCCTCAACTGCCTGACCATCTCCCAAACCGCCCTCCTCGCCAGCGGGTCCAATCCGATGGTCGGTTCATCCAGGATGACGAGGTCCGGCTCGTGCACCAGGGCGTCCGCGAGCCCCACCCGCTGCCGGTAACCCTTCGAGAGCGTCCCGATGATCTTGGCGCTGACCTCGCCCAACCCGCAGCGCTCGGTGACCTCG
>DATIXC010000138.1:0-2925 GCA_035518995.1 Methanomassiliicoccales archaeon
CAAGCGGGGCGTTGGTCGCTCCTCCCGTTCAGAGGAATCAGGATGAAGGACCGAGAGACGATGGAGGCGGCCTTCCAACATGTCGGAAGGCGGTTCGGGTTCACCGGCGTTGCGGCTAGCTACTATCCTTTCAAGGAGTTCAAGACCACCTGGCAGCGGATAGGTTCGGAGGCCACCTTCAAGGTGACGGACTATCTGCAAGGCGCAAGCGACGGTGTCATCCAGGATTTCGCCGGTTGCCTTTTCACCCGGATCCAGAGGCAGAGGAGGGAGGTCTATACGCCTGCAGTAAGGGACTACCTCCGCTCCGATGAGTTCGTGAGGGCTAACCAGGAGAAGTACCTGCGGAGGAGCAGGAATCTGACCCTCTCCCCCTTCGGCAGCGTCTACGACCTCGAGGTTCTGCTGAACTCGCTGCGACGAAAGGGACTGGTTGAGGACGGGGAGGGGACCTTCCTGAGCTGGACCGACAGGCCCAACCGGTTCCGCATGGGATACTGCAGCGTTCTCATGAAGGTAGTGGCGATCTCCTCGGCCCTGGACCGGAAGGACGTGCCAGACTACGCCGCCGAGTACGTCCTCTACCACGAGATGCTGCACCTCAAGATGGGGACGGACTCCCTGCGCTCCTATCACGACGCCGACTTCAAACGCGAGGAGCGCCAGTATCCGAGATGGCGCGAGGCGGAGAACTGGCTGAAGAAGGTGGCACGGGATTCTGTCGCCTAAGCCTGGCCGCGTATTGGAGGCTGCTGGTGGTCGATAAAGCTATGACGAGCGGGGACGATGCCATCAACATGGTGGCACCGACGGGCAAGGGCCAATTCATCCAGGACCTCAAGGAGGGGGACGACGTGGACTCCCTCTTCTCGGTCAAGTTCAAGAAGCCTCCCAAGGCCTATTCGAAGGGCTACGTGTTCGAGGTGCGCCTGGCCGACCGCACCGGCGAGATGACAGGCAAGTACTGGGGGCCGAGGGACGAGACGGCCGTAAGGGAGCTGTACCGATCTTTCGAATCGGATGACGTGGTGAGGGTACGCGGCACGGTCTCGACCTACCGCGATGCGCTGGAGATCGGCATCAGCCACGACAAGAAGGGCCATATGGAGAAGGTGCCCAAGGGCTCTTACGACATCGCCGACTTCGTCGCCCGGGCTTCGAGGGACGTGGACCAGATGATGTCCCAGCTCAACGGCCATATGCGAAGGGTCCAGAACAAGCATCTGCAGGCTCTCCTCGCCCAGTTCTTCTCCGACGAGGAGTTCGTGGCCAGGTTCAAGGCTGCCCCGGCCTCGATGTGGCTGCACTGCAACTGGGTCGGGGGCCTGGTGGAGCACACCCTGAACGTGGTCCAGATATGCGACTTCCTCTCCAAGCAGTACCCCAAGCTCGACCACGACCTGTTGATGACCGGAGCGCTGCTGCATGATGTGGGCAAGGTCGAGGAGTACGAGGTCTCGACCAACATCGACATCTCCGAGGACGGCATGCTACGGGGGCACATCATCATCGGGGCGGAGATGGTCTCCAAGGCCTGCGACAAGGTCCACGACATGCCCAAGAACCTCAAGCTGAAGGTCGTGCACCTGGTCCTGGCGAGCCACGGGCAGCCCGAGTTCGGGTCACCCAAAAAGCCACAGTTCCCCGAGGCGGTCGCCGTGCACTTCGCTGACGACGCCGACGCCAAGCTGGAACAGTTCATCGCAGCCAAGGAGGGGGCGGAGACCGAGGACCCCTGGGTCTACAACAAGAGGCTTGGTCACATCTACCTTCACTGATCGTCGGGGACTTCCTCGAACCAATAGGAGCACTTGGTCAGGCCTCTGAGGTTGTCGGGATGCCAGGGGAAGGCGCGGCAATGGTCGCTTCTTCCGGAATGGATGGTGCAGGTCCATTGGCCGTCGATGAGCGAGAGGAACTGGCATTGCCCGTTATCAGGCAGACCGTTCACCCGGTACCATTCCCTAGCGTCATCGTCCACATAGAAGCGGGGCTTGCAGCAGTCGCCGCATCGGTTACAATCGCCATGGCGCTGATATCGGGCCATCCTCTCCCTCAAAGCGGTGCCGCGACAAAAGACTTGCGCGCAGGTGTCCCCCGGGCCTTAACAGATCGGTTCATGGACGGGCTTGGCCCTGATCTCCCCGCACTGACCCAGGCCGGGGGTTGTGTTGTGCGCCGGGGTTGTCCTCCAGTCATGACGCGATGTCACATCGCAGTTCCTGCAGGGACCCATATTGCGGCGCACTGTCCGCCTCCAGCCTATACTAGGGATCACGGATCACCCTCGCTTGCGTTGGAGGCGGTCTCAACTACGGCCCCGAGGTATATAAAACAAGTGCCGCCCCCCCTCCGCCTGCACTGGGCTTATATCCTCTCCTCGGCCTAACGAGAATCGCATGGTCGTATTGGTCGGTTGCAGCGGCTGGTCCTACGATGACTGGGTCGGAAGGTTCTACCCAGTCGAGCTCGCCAAGAAGAAAGGGGACTGGTTCGCGTATTACGCCGACTACTTCCGGACGGTGGAAATCAACTCCACCTTCTACCGGCCGCCGAACGAGTTCCTCGTCCGCTCCTGGGTCAAGAAGGCCGAAGGGAGGGAGGGGTTCGAATACTCGGTCAAGATGCCTCAGCTTGTGACGCATGAGTCGATGGTGAAGCTCGAGGCGGAGAGGGCGGCGGAGCAGGCAGCGTCCTTCGAAAGGATATGCGCCAGGCCGTTGGCGGACGCCGGCGTAATGGGCACTGTCCTCCTCCAGCTTTCTCCCTACTTCAAGAACGAGGCGCAGTCCCTGGAGACATTGAAGAAAGTGCTGGATTCCGTTAACCATAAGGAGATCGATTACGCGGTGGAGTTCCGGCATCGCACCTGGCTGGACGAGGACGGGAGGGAGTTGGTGCCTGAGGCCTTGGACATCCTTCGTG
>DATIXC010000139.1:0-6446 GCA_035518995.1 Methanomassiliicoccales archaeon
TTCGTCGAGTCGATGCAGGCGCTGGTCGGCTACCTGGGCAAGCTATTCTCCGGCGGCGAGCTCACCACCTCGGAGTTCATCGTCGGCGAGATACGCCTGCCTAGGGCGATAGCCGTGATAGGTGTGGGCATCGCACTCTCCGTGGCTGGCGCCATCATGCAGGCCATGATCCGCAACCCTTTGGTCGATCCCTATATCACTGGGACGTCATCAGGCGCCGCGGTCGCCGCCACCGTGGTCATGGTGATAGGCTTCGGCATCACCAGCTCCCTCCTCGACTTCGCCGTCCCCATAGCCGCATTCGTGGGGGCCATGGCCGCGTTCTTCTTCACCATGTCCTTGGCCGAGGCCTCGGGGGGCAGGGCTTTGAACTACGTTTTGGCGGGGATAGTCACCGGCACGGCCCTGAGCTCCGTCACCACCTTGCTGCTGACCTCGTTCCCCACCGAGGTCCAGGACCCGCTCTTCTGGATGTTCGGCAGCTTCAATCAGATCGATTGGACGAAGGCCCTCCTCATCATCCTCCCCTCGCTCGTCATGTGCCTCATCGCTTTGCTCTACGCGAGGGAGCTGAACGTCATCCTGTTGGGCCACGAGCAGTCCTATCAGCTGGGCATAGACTCCCGGCGCCTCAGGCGATGGATGATGGTCCTGGCCGCGATGCTGACCGCGGTCGCCGTGGCCTTCGTCGGGATCATCGGTTTCCTGGGATTGATCGTCCCGCACATCTGCCGCATCATGGTGGGGAGCGACCATCGCCTGCTTCTGCCGGCGTCGATGATCATCGGCGCCAACGTGCTCCTGGTCGCCGACATCATCTGCAAGACCGCAACCGGCGGAGAGCTGCCCGTCGGGGCGGTCATCGCCCTCGTCGGCGCGCCGTTCTTCGGTTACCTGCTGGTGAGGAAGGGGAGGGAGTATGCCGGCTGAGGGAATGCTCCTTCGCATCGAGGACGTGGAGTTCAGCTACGAGGCCGTCCACACATTGAACGGGGTGAGGTTCGAGGCTAGGCCAGGGGAGTTCCTGGGGCTGATCGGCCCCAACGGCTCCGGCAAGACCACGCTCCTACGTTGTATCAACGGCCTGCTCAAGCCCCAGAAGGGGGCGATCTACCTGGAGGGCAGCCAGGTCAGCAAGATGAAGCTGTCCGAGATCGCCAAGGTGTGTGCGGGCGTGCCCACCGACATCCCCGACGACTTCAACATCAGCGTGGAGGAGTACGTGTACCTAGGGCGCTACCCTCACGTGGAGAACATCTGGTGGGAGGAGAGGGAGGACGAGGAGCAGGTGGAGCATGCCATAGAGTGCTTCGAGCTCGACCCACTGCGCCGCCGCAAGCTCTTCGAGGTGAGCAGCGGGGAGAAGGAGCGCGTCCTCCTGGCCAAGGCGGTGGTCCAGGAGCCGAAGGTTCTCCTGGTGGACGAGCCCTCCGCGCACCTTGACCTCAAGTTCAAGCTCGAGGTCATGGAGAGGCTGCACGAATTATCACGGCGGGGGATCACGGTCATCGTGGCCTCGCACGACATCAACCTTCTGATCAAGTACTGCGACCGGGTCATCATCATGAAGAATGGCGGCATCGTCAAGTGCGGAAGCCCGGAGGAGGTCATGACCCCCGAGCTGATAAGGGACGTGTACGAGGTCGAGGCCGTGGTCGTGCGCGAGGACGGGGAGCTCGTCGCCGTGCCCAAGCGCCCGCTCAGGGAGGGGGAGAAGCGATGCGCGCCAGGGAAAGGATGAGACCGGAGGTCGCCCAGCTGGAGAGACCGGCGCACGGGGGCGAGGGCTGGAAGCTCCGGGGGAAGGAGGACTTCTCGGCCAACCTCAACCCCTTCGGCCCGCCCCCTTGGCTCGCGGGGGCGCTCGCGGACGCCGCCGCCTCCCTGGACCATTATCCTGACGATTCCTCCATCGCCCTCAGGGATTCCCTCGCCAACCGCTACCGCGTAACACCTTCAAACGTCATTGTGGGCAGCGGCTCGAGCGAGCTCATAAGGCTCTTCGCGGAGGTCTTCATGGAGCGGGGGGACAGGGTGCTAATTCCCCGCCCCACCTTCATGGAATACGCCTTCGCCTGTAGGTTCATGGGGGCGCAGGTGGCGCCATATGAGCTCTCCCCGGGCGAGGGCTTCCGTCCCAACATCGATGCGATGATCTCCATCCTTGACGACAATTTCAAGGCCGCCTACCTTTGCAGCCCAAACAACCCCACCGGCGTGGCGATGCCCCGCGGCGAGGTCCTCAGGCTGGCCAAAGGATGCGATGAGCTCGGCATACTGCTCTTCCTGGATGAGACGTTGATGGAGCTCATGCCCGAGGAGGCCTCCCTCTCCTGTGCTGGGGAGGTCGAACGCTATCCCAATCTCTTCGTCATCCGATCCTTCACCAAGTCCTACGCCGTCCCTGGTCTTAGGGTGGGCTATGGCCTGGGGAGCAGGGAGCTGATCTCTTCCCTAGACAAGGGCAGGCAGACCTGGAACCTCGGGAGCTTGGAGCAGGCTGTCTCCCTCCGCCTGTTGCAGGACCGCGCTCGCGTGGAGGAGGCCGCCAAGGTCCTAGCCAAAGAGAGGGACAGGCTGCATTCGCATCTCACCTCGTTGGGGGCGCGGACCCACCGGCCCGATGCCTTCTACTTCTTTTTGGATGTCTCCCCGACCGGCCTGAGCGGCAAGCAGTTCAGGGACCGGATGATCGAGCACGGGGTGATGGTGAGGGACTGCTCCTCCTTCGGCCGTCCCTACGAGGGCTACGTCCGCTTCTGCGTGAAGACACCGGAGAAGGACGACCTCCTGCTCGAGGCGCTCGACCGGGTCTGGAAGGGAGGGAAGTGAGACGGGCGAGGCCATCGACCCTCTGGTCATTTACTCGCTGTTCATCGCCGTGGGAGCGGTGCTGCTGGACCTGGCACTGGGGGACCCGCCCAACTCGGTGCACCCTGTGGCCTGGATGGGCAAGCTCATCGGCTTCCTGGACCGCCGGGTGCGAAGGACCGGCAGGGTGGCGCGCGACCGGGCCTTCGGGGTGCTGGTGGCCATCGTCCCCATCCTCGTCTTCGTGGCCCTCTACGTGGTGGTCCTGGCGCTGGTGCGCAACTACATCGGGGCGCTGGCCTGGGCCGTCGTGGGCCTGCTCCTGCTGAAGAGCCTCTTCGCCATCCGCACGCTCGGGGACCATGTTTACCCAGTGATGGATGCCCTGCAGAAGGGCGACCTGGAGACGGCGAGGCGGAAGGTGCAGATGGTGGTCTCGCGCGACACGTCCAAGCTGGACGCGGGGCACGTCGCCTCCTGCGCCGTGGAGACGGTGGCCGAGAACGCCGTGGACAGCGTGTTCTCTCCGTTCCTCTTCCTCGGCCTGGCCGGGATCCCCGGAGCGGTCTTCTACCGGGTCTCGAACACCCTGGACGCGATGGTGGGCTATCTTACCGATAGGCATCGCTCGGTGGGCTGGTTCTCCGCCAAGCTGGACGACGTCCTGAACTACCTGGGGGCGAGGGTCTCCGTCCCATTCATACTGCTGGCCCTGGCGATGATGGGCAAGGACTGGAGGGCAGCCTGGCGCACCGCCAAGAGGGATAGGAGGAAGACCGCCTCCCCCAACAAGGGCTGGCCCATGGCCACCTTCGCCGGCGGGCTGGGGATAACGATGGAGAAGAGCGGCTACTACACCTTCGGCGACGGCCCGCTGCCGGAGGACCCGAGGAGCATACAGGAGGCGGTGGCGCTGATGAAGGGCTCCTCGCTGCTGTTCTTCTTCCTGGTCGCCCTCCCCACGTTCCTGATGCTGGGGGTGCAGGTCCAGCTTTTATTAGAGGATTGGGTCATTCAGCTGCTGTGAGGTAGGAGCATGAAGGACGAACTGAAGGTGGACGTGGAGCTGAAAACGCTGGGGAAGAACCATTTCGCCATCATCCGCTTCCCCCAGGTGATGAAGGTGCTCGCCTCCACCATGCGCAACGGGGGCTTCTGGGAGACCGACACCATCCTCATGATGCAGGTCGAGGAGGGGTACGACAACCGCGACCCCGAGGCGGACATGGACGACAAGCTGGAGAAGCTGGGCCTGGAAGGCCACACCGTCGGCTTCATGACCGCCGCGCACATCCACAAGGCGCTGACCACCGCCGAGGTCGAGTACCATGGCGTGAGGGCGGTGGCGGTGGTGACCGCGGGCATCGTGAACGCGGTCATGGCCGGCGAGCTGCTCCCGGACTCGATCCTGCGCAAGCTCACCAAGCCGGGGACGATCAACATCGTGGTGGCGGTCGACTCCCCTCTGGAGGCCGCGGGGTTCGCCAACGCCATCATCACCGCGACAGAGGCCAAGAGCGCGGCCATGTTCGACCGCGGCATCCGGGGCACGGGGACCACCAGCGATGCCGTGGCCATCGCCTCCCCCATCGGCAAGGGCACCAAGTACGCGGGGACGGCGACCGACGTCGGGATCGCCATAGCGCGAGCGGTCAGGATGGCGACGGGCGAGTCTATCCAGAAGTGGTTCAAGTCCAACGCGCCCATGGACCTCCTCTCCATCCTCGAGCGGGAGGGCGTGGGCATGAAGGAGCTCTGGTCCACGGCCAAGGAGCTTTACTGCCCCAACCCCGCCTGGGACACGGAGGATGTGCACCGCCGCTTCGTGGAGCACATCAACATGCTCCGGGACGACGTGAACGTCAACTCGATGGTGCAGGCAGCGGTGCTCATGGAGGACGAGGGCAACCGGGACAACATCCACGGCCTATTCCAGGGCGAGTTCAAGAAGGACCCCATGCACCTCGTGGCCGACGAGATGCTAGGCATCGCCCTCGTCGAGTACATCGCGGGGACGAGGGGCCTTTTCGAGTATACTCGCTATGACAAGAAGAAACCCGGGGTCATCAAGGACCTCGGCCCCTTCCTCGACGACATCGTCGGCGCCCTCATCGGGGGGACGATGTCCAAGATCTACACTGACCTCTTGGGGGCGGGAAGATAGGCCTTGGCAAGCTGGTCAAGGCGCAATTCTCAATGTTCACCATCCTGCCAGCCAATTGCACCGGGGAGGAGATCGAGGCCCTGTCCAGGGCCTTCTGGCTCGTCCCCATCATCGGCGCCTTCTTCGGCCTAGTCTCCGGCCTGTCGTACCTCGCGTTCAACTGGGCGGTCGGGGCGTTCGTGGCCGCGGTCGTGGCCCTGCTCCTCGTTCACATCATCAATCGTTTCCTGCACATAGATGGGCTGAGCGACCTGGGCGACGGATTGCTCTCCGGCGGGGACCAGGAGAAGAAGGTGGCGGCCATGAAGGACTCCCGGTCCGGGGCCGGGGGCGTGGCCTACGTCCTGTTCTTCGAGCTGATGGCGGTGGCCGCGCTCTTCACCTTGGCGGGAGAGAACATGGTGCTCTGGTTCTTCGCCCCCTTCGCTGCCGAGGTGCTGTCCAAGAACGCATTGGTCACCTGCGCCGCCTCTGGCAAGCCCGCGGAAGGGATGGCAGGGATATTCGTCCGCAACACCACCGAGGTCGCCGTTATTCCGTCGACCGTCCTTTCCCTGCTCCTCGTCCTGCCGCTCGGGCTGCTGCTCTCCTACCTTTGGGGCTGCTGCATGCTCGTGACGACTACCGCCTTATTGTCCATGACCCTGGTCAGCATCCTGGTAGGGTATTTGATGGCCAGGATCGCCAGGCGCAGCTTCGGGATGGTGAACGGCGACGTGCTGGGGGCTGCCAATGAGATCGCCAGGCCCTTGATACTGATAACTATGTTCGTGGTGCTGACATGCCTAGGGTTAGCGCTGTAGTCACCGCCGGGGGCAAGGGGACGCGGATCGCCGAGCTGAGGCAGGAGAAGCCTCTGGTCACGCTCTCCGACCGTCCCATGATCGACTACGTGCTCGAGGCCCTGAGGGGCTCGAAGGAGGTCTCCGAGATCGTCGTTTCCGTGAGCCAGGCGACCCCCGAGACCGAGAAGCACGTGAGAGCGCTCGGCTATAGGTTCGTCCGCACTCCCGGCGCAGGGTATGTGGAGGACCTGCGCTACGCCATGTACCTCATCACCACTCCCTACGTCCTGGTGGTCCCGGCGGACATGCCGCTGCTGCGGTCGGAGTCCATCGACAAGGTGGTCACCGCGTTCTACCGCTCGAAGAAGTCCTCGATAGTCGTGGGCGTGCCCGAGGCGTTGTTCCAGGAAGCGAACCTCGGGGCCGATCCCACCGTGGTCATGGACATGAACGGGGAGAGGGCGGTGCCCTGCGGGATAAGCATCGTGGACCGGGACCTGATGCTCAAGGGAGAGTATCTGGACGAGGCGTACATGGTCACAGAACTGGCGGACTTCGCCATTAATGTGAACACCGTCGCCCAGCTGAGGAAGGCCGAGGGCGTTATCAGGTCGAGGGGCGTCTAAGCTCAGACGGTCTTGACCATCAGCCTCTCGTAAGTGGAGTCGATGTCGGTCAGCATGGCC
>DATIXC010000140.1:0-3515 GCA_035518995.1 Methanomassiliicoccales archaeon
TGATGCCGTTGCGCAGCAGCAGCTTGTTCAGCTTCTGCGGCCGGACCGGGGTCCGGACCACGAACTCGTTGAAATGGTAGGCGTCGAAGAAGGGCGAGTCGAAGCCCTCGACCTGGGCGATGAGCTTCTGCAGCTTCCTCGCCCGGGAGATGTTGACCTTGGCCAGGTTCTCCAGCCCTTCCTTGCCCAGGACGCTGAGGTACGCGGCCGCGGCCACGGCCATGAGCGCCTCGTTGGTGCAGATGTTGGAGGTGGCCTTGGAGCGCCGGATGTGCTGCTCGCGGGTCTGGAGGGTCATGCAGTAGGCCTTCTCCCCGTCCGCATCGCGCGTCATGCCTATGACCCGGCCTGGCATCTTGCGCACGTGCTCCTGCCGGCAGGCGAACACGCCCAGCAGGGGGCCGCCGAAGTTCATCGGCACCCCCAGCACCTGCCCTTCCCCAATGCAGATGTCCGCGCCATAGTCCCCGGGCGCCTTGAGGACGCCCAGCGAGATGGGGTTGGCGCCGACCACCAGGGCCGCGTCCGGGAACTCGCCCTTGAGGGTCGGGGCATGCGAGTCTATGACCCCGAAGAAGTTCGGCACCTCCACGTATATTCCCGACGTCTCGGGTGTGGCCTTGGAGCGCAGGTCGTCCATGTCCATCTCGCCGGTGTACGGGTCGAACGAATACTCCACCACCTCGATTCCCGGCCCCTTGGCGTAGTTGCGCAGCACGCTCTTCTTCTCCCAGTTCATCGCCTCGGGGACCAGGAAGCGCTTTCTCTCGTTGAGGCGCATGCACATCGTGGCCGCCTCCCCCAGCGCCGTGGAGGCGTCGTAGTTGCTGGAGTTCACCGCGTCCAAGCCGGTCAGGGAGGCGATGTAGCTCTGGTACTCGAACAAGGCCTGCAGCATGCCCTGGCTGATCTCGGGCTGGTAGGGGGTGTAGGAGGTGAGGAACTCGGAGCGGGAGACGATGGACCTCACCGCCGCCGGGACGAAATGGTTGTAGACCCCGGCGCCTAGGAAGCAGGGGTGATCGTCCACGGCCAGGTTGCGGGAGAGGATGCCCCGGACCTCCCGCAGCACCTCGGCCTCGGAGATTCCGTGCGCCATCTTCAGCCCGTTGGCGCGCACCTCTTTGGGAATGTCCTCGAAGAGCTGATCGACGTCGTCCAGACCCAACACGGCCAACATCTCGGCGGCGTGCCTCATGGTACCGCCTCGTTTACTGTCTGATGGAGATTAATATCTTACTGCCAGGCGTGCTTCTGGATATCACGCCTCCCACCATTCATAGCCTGGGGCGGTTGTCCTCTCGCGCCTTTCGGTCGCGTATGATCTTCGACTTCCTCTCCATCTCCGAGTTCTGGGCCAGGGAGACCAGCCTGGTGAAGAACGCGGGCAGGGACTCGATGTCCTTGATATCGGCCTTGACCAGGAGCACGAGCCTCATCCTGAGGTCGTCGTCGTACCTCACGCCGTTGGCCCTCAGCGCTTCCCTGAGCAGCCTGGCCAGCTGCCCGCCCTTGCGGTCCCAGTCGGTGAGGATGATGGCGGGCTTCCCTTCGGAGGAGAGCCTCTCGGCGGTGGAGAAGATGGGGCTGGGGCCTTGGATCTGCCACACCTCCCCATCCACGCCTAGGACGGTGAGGGCGGCACGGTCCTTATGACCCTCAACCAGAACGACCTCCTCATGGCTTCGCTCCTTGAGCTGGTCTAGGATGACCGTGAGCTCCTCCAGGGTCTCCTCAGGGTCCCGCATGGACGCCCTCCAAGGTCTCTAGAACATTCTTCTTGCCGGTCCTGATTTCGACGGTCTTCATCCGCGAGGTGCGCCCTCGGACCACGATGGCCTTCGCGTGGAAGAGCTCGGAGATCAGCGACTCGACCTCACCGTTGGCCTCGCCCTTCTCGGGGGGCGCTCGCACCTTCACGATCAGCCTCTTCCTCCATTGGTCGAGGCCTTGCACCTCGCTCCTCGGGCTCGAGGGCGAGACGATGAGGTCCACCTCGGCCCCCTGCTCCGTCTCCCTTATCCACGAGGACAGGTCCACGGAAGGTCAGCGGTCCAATCCTAGAAATACCTTCCCAGCAGGCGGCCGAAACGCAAAAGGAGTCAAGAAGAATCAAATATCAACACCCGAATCTGTCTACGATGGCGCCGCCCCTGGAGCCGCTGACCTTCGAGGACGTGACGAAGGTCTACCGCGAGGAGAAGAAGTCAGCGGGGCTGACGGCCATCAGGCACGATTTCTATGGTGCAGTGCGCGCTCTCATGGACCAGTTGAAGCGCGACTTCGAGAAGGAGGCGGCGACCGACTCGTACGGCACCAAGGCTAGGCAGCTGAACCAGTCCATATCCAAGATGCGCGAGAAGGTCCTCCAGATCTATGACATAAGGGCGGAGAAGGTCATGCTCATGGCCGTCCTCGTGGCCGCGGGCGGGAAGGTCGACCATTCCCGGCTTACGGACGAGGAGAAGCAGCTGCTGGAAGGCTCCCTGGTGAAGATCAAGGAAATGCGTAACTCGCTGCTGGACCTGCCCCGCCCGAGCGGTCTGGAGTTCACCCGTATGAGCGCCATGCCCATGCCGAAGGCGCAGGCCGAGGAACCCGAGGTCAAAATAGAGCAACTGGCCCCGGTCACGGAAGAGAATCTGGCTCAATCGCCGTCTTCAAGACAGGAAAAAGAGGACATCAAAGGCCCCTGCCCAACCGAGACCGTCATTGATAAGCAGCCCGTCGAGGTGGCGACACCGAACAGCCCATCCCCCCTGATGTCCGATATCATCCTGCTCCGGATATTGGAGGACATACCTCCATTTGCTGGACCGTCAGGAACCTATCGGTTGGGCAAGGAGGACGTTGTCACCCTGCCTTCGGGGATCGGGAAGGCGCTAATCAAGCGCGGCAAGGCGATCGAGATCGCGATTGCGCAATGATTCCTCTTTTAAAAAAACGCTCCTTCGGCTTGCTGAGAAATGATGGCTTGGCCACAATACGATATATTTATTAAGGCCCAGCTTATTTGCCCGAAAAGACGGGCCCGTAGCTCAGCTAGGTAGAGCAATCGGCTCTTAACCGATGGGCCGTGGGTTCGAATCCCACCGGGCCCGCCACTAAGCATAGCCAGACACCTCGTATTTTTCGTCAATTTTGGGGTTTTTTGCACTGGCCTGTTGCCAGGCGCGTTGGATGCGCTCAAGGGCCTTGTCCTGTTTTACGCGCCCGTAGAATGCCTCGGTGGTCCGTGTGCTCGAGTGCCCCATCGCATAGGACACGTCGGAGATCAGGGAGGGGTCCCGATCGATGTTCATCTGACAGAAGGAGGCCCTGAAGGTCTTCAGGGAGAAGTCCGGGAAGTCCGCGGGGAGCCTGCGTTGCACCTTCATCTTCAGCTCCCGAAGGCTGCTGGCAGAGTAGTAGCCGGCGACCCCGTGATGATTCGCAGGTATCAGCGGAATCGCCTCCTCGAGCCCGAGCCTCTTCAGCCGGTCGTCCCTCGCCTTCAGGAAGCGCAGCACAGCCTC
>DATIXC010000141.1:0-2903 GCA_035518995.1 Methanomassiliicoccales archaeon
CCGCCCTTCTTCTTGGTCCCGTCATGGGGGATAGGGGTGACGTCCTCGATACGCCCGATCTTCATCCCAGCACGGGCCAGGGCCCTAATCGCCGCCTGAGCTCCCGGACCAGGGGAGGTGGCCTTGTTGCCGCCAGGGGCGCGGACCTTCACGTGGATTCCCTCGATCCCCTTCTCCTTGGCGATCTCTGCTACCTTCTCCGATGCCCTCATGGCCGCGTAGGGCGACGACTCGTCCTTGGCCGCCTTGACCACCATGCCGCCGGTGGCCTTGGTTATGGTCTCGGCGCCGGTGATGTCGGTCAGCGTGATGATGATGTTGTTGTAGCTCGCGAACACGTGAGCGATTCCCCATTTTCCCATGTTCACTCCTCCTTTGCGGCTGGTGCCTCAGGGAGCTCGGATGATGTTCCCGCATCCGCGGACTCCTTGGTCTTCTCCATGGTCCTCTCGGCCCGGCGCGGGAACCTTGCCCCGCCGCCGCGCCCGCCGCCACGGCCTCCGCGTCCTCCGCGCCCGCCGCGCTGCTCGTCCTCCCTCTCTCGCCTGGCCTCGCGCGCCAAGCGCCTGGCGCGTGCCTCCATGACCTTGGGGGCGTCCACGCGGAAGGGGTGGAGCTCGTTGTTGAACGGGCTGGATCCGAGGTAGGTGATCTTCTCCTCCTCGCCTCTGGCCAGCAGATAACCGGGAATGGTGACCTTGCGACCGTCGACCGCCACATGGCCGTGGAAGATCATCTGTCGAGCTTGATTGGGGGAGGTGGCCAGGCCTTTGCGGAACACCATGGTCTGGAGCCTGCGGTTCAACAGCGCCTCGGTCTTAAGGCCAAGCACGTCGTCCAAGGTCGCGCCCTCCATGGGAAGCAATCCTAGCGCCGCGCAGGACTTGAGCAGGTTTTGGGTTTCGATCTTGGCCTGCTCCTCGCCCGTCCTGATTCGCGCCTGCAAATCCCTGGACTGCTTCCTGTAGTCCCTGAGGATGGTCTTGGCCTTCCAAAGCTCCCTTTTGTTCTTCAGGCCGAACTCTTTGACCACGCCATGCTCCTCCTTGATTCTCTCCCCTTGCCAGGGGTGGGACGGAGTGTCAAAGCTTCTTCGGGGGAATTTAGGGTCTCCCATGTGAACACCTACTTCTTAGCCGGCGGGGCCGCTGCCGGCTTTGCCGCCGGCGCTGCGGCCGCGGGCTTGGCCGCAGCCGCTGGCTTCTCTTCCTTCTTCTCGGCCGCCGGTGCGGCGGCAGCTCCTCCGGCCGCCGGGGCGGCTCCGGGCTGGAGCAGCCTCTGCCTCATGACACCGAGGGTAAGGCCGGTCCTGCCGTTGGAGCGCGTCCTCTGGCCCCTGACCTTCTGCCCCTCCTCGTGGCGCACGCCCTTGTAGCTGCGTATCATCTTCATCATGTTGATATCGTCCTTGCGCCTGATGTCCAGGTCCACGCCGACGATGTGCATGTCCTCGCCGGTCTCGAAGTCCATCTGGCGGTTCATGGCCCAGGCGGGCACGTACTCGCCATAGGTCACAATGAGCTTCTCCAGCTCATCCACCTTGGCGTCGTCCAGGTTGCCGACCTTCTCGGTCCTTTTTACGTTGGCGCGGTTGGCTATGATCTCCGCCACCCGCGGCCCGACGCCCTTCACGCTCTGGAGGCCGATGACCAGCGGCTTGTTGCCGTCGACATCGGTGTTCACCAGGCGAACGATGTACTTGAAATTCTCATCCTTCTTGGACTCGTCCTTCTTGGGCTCCACGCGGGCGGGCTTCTTCGGCTTCTCTTCCTTGTGCTCGCCCTTCTCCTTGTGCTCCCCACCCTTCTTCCCTTCCTTCCTCTCTTCCTTGGGGTGGTCGCCCTTCTTGGTCTCGTCCTTCTTTGACACGCCTTCCTCGGCCAAGATTGTTCCTCCGCTCATGATGGATAGATAGTCAGTGCTCTCGCAGAGCAGAGTCCCTAAAAACGAGTCCTTATTTAAGCCTTTCCTTCGTCCAGCAGCGCTGGGGCAACGCATCCAGACCTAGCCGGGGCTACAACGGCCTCGCCCTGTCGGTGCGACAAGGGTCCACGGCTTGTCAGTGAGAGCCCAGAGCCTTGCGCGCCAATTCCGGCGCCAGCGCCAGGGCCTGAGGGAGCTTGCTCGCGTCCCCTCCGCCTCCCTGCGCGTACTCGGGCTTGCCGCCTCCTCCCCCGCCCAGGTGCATCATGATCTCCTTGAGCAGGGCGCGGCAGTCCACTTTCAGATCGAGTGAGCGGGAAACTAGTACTTTAGCGTTCTTGTCGGCGACGCCGATGACCACCAGGGTGCCTGGATTGGACGTCAGCGCCTTGGAGATGGTCTCGGCGTCCTCACCGGGCCTTGCTTGGTGCACCACCAGGCGCGCCCCGCCGACCGGGGTGGCCTTCTCCAGGAGGGAGATGGCCACGTCCTCGTTGTGCTGAATGGCGAGCGCGTCGACCTTCTTCGCCGATTCCCTGAGCTCTGCTTGCAGGCGCTCTGCGGCCTCCACCACCTTCTCCTGCGGGGTGTTGAGCTCCTCGGACAGCACCTCGACCATGGTCTTGTCGCGCTGCATGTCCTCGATGGCCGCCATGCCAGACGAGTACTCCACCCTGACGATGCCGTCCTGGATGCGCTTCGTCCTGCGTATGCGGATCGGCCCGACGAACGAGGTGGTCTTTGCGTGCAAGCCTCCGCACGCCTCCGCGTCCAGGCCCAGGATCTCCACCACGCGGATGACCTTGCCCGGGACCGCGCCCCCCTGATAGAGGCGGTAGCCGTGCAGGCGCTCGGCGTCGTCCCTCTGCATGAACTGGATGCGGACCTTGAGGTCCTCGAGGATGACGCGGTTGACCTCTCTCTCCAGCGCATCGCGCTGCTCCGGGGTGAGGTTCTCGTAGTGGGTGATGTCCAGGCGG
>DATIXC010000142.1:0-5481 GCA_035518995.1 Methanomassiliicoccales archaeon
GGGGGAAGGAGAGGGTCCTGGACGCCATCGAGAAGGCTAGCATAGACGACAATCCCATGGTGACCGAGGAGGAGCGGCTGCAGGAGATCCTTAGCTACCCCATGGCACGCATCCTCGTCTCCTGCGTCGGAGACGGATTCCTCATCCGCCGCTACTCGTTGGCGGAGGCCAAGACGGCTTATGACCGCATGCAGACGGAGAAGGTCGAGACCCTGATGGAGATCGCTTCGGAGTTAGGGGTGGAGGCCACGCTGGTCGACGGCGTCCCGAGCATGCATTTCACGGACTTCCTTCGCTTCACCTCGGGGCTGAGGAGCAAGGAATGGAAGCTGGTGAACACCGAAGTGAAGCGAGGAATGGTGTCCTTGCCCAAGATCAAGTTCGCCAGGGTGCTGGAGCAGGCGCTGCACGACAAGATCGAGGACGAGCTCCCCCTGCCGGTCACTAGGTCCATGCTGGACGTCCTCAAGCCCGACATCGGCGAGCTCAAGATGCTGGCGGAGCAGATGAAGGACCGCTACCAGGTCGAGGGCTTCGGGGAGGTCGACGTCGAGAGCTTCCCGCCATGCATGAAGAGGCTGGTGGCTATGGCCCAGGCTGGCGAGAACATCTCGCATCCCGGCCGGTTCGCGCTCACCTCCTTCCTTTTCAACATCGGGCTCCCCAGGGAGGAGATACTCAAGATATTCGCCGGCTCCCCGGACTTCGACGAGGCCAAGACCAGGTACCAGATTGACCACATCACCGGGGAGATCTCGGGCACGACCTATACCCCTCCCGAGTGCTCGACTATGAAGACCAACGCGGTCTGCTTCAATCCCGATGACCTTTGCAAGCTAGATTGGGTCAAGCATCCTTTGATCTACTACCGGGCCAAGGTGAGGAGGAAGAGGCGGGCAGCGCAATTCCCCAAGCCCGCCAAGGAGGGCAAGGGAACCGATGAAGGGAAAGGCGGTCCCCAGAACACGTGAGGTGATGGGCTTGAATGCGATTACTTCAGGAACTTCCAGGTGCTGTAGGCACGCTGGACGGCGGTGAGGTTCCCGACCACCGCGAACCAGAGCATCATGACCTCGAAGACGGTGAAGCTGACGAAGGAGAGGTCGATCCAGACGAAGCCGAAGAGATAGAGCGCCCATTGCAGGAGGCAGGCGGCGACCATGAGCACCAAGCGGTCCGCCCTGCCCAGAAGTCCAGCGTAATGTCTCCCGGCACCGACGGCCTGCGCCTGGGTCCCCATGTAGGAGGTCAGCAGCACCCCGACGATGGCCAGGATTCCCAGGTAGGGGTTGCACCATGCGCTCACCGCCACCGCGCCGATCATCAGTACGTCCGCGTAGCGGTCGATGACGTGGTCGACGAAGTCCCCTCTCCTGCCCTCCTTCCCGGCCATCCTGGCAACCTTCCCGTCCAGGGCGTCGAGGAACCCGCTCAGCAGGATGACCATCGCGGCCAACGGGAGCAATAGTCCTGTGAAATTGTCATAGGCCAGATAGATGAGGGCCCCCGCCAGCGCGGCCAGGGCCAAGGAGATCAGGGAGATGATGTTGGGATTCACCTTAATGAAGGCCCTGGCCGCAGGGTCTAGGATGAAGTCCGCCCGCTTGCGCTCGGAATCTAGAACCACCCCAGGACCTCCTCGCTCCAGTCGATATGGCCGATAGCGTACTTCTCCCTTTCTCCGGCCAGTATCTCCTCCATGGCATCGACCGCCTCATCCAGGCCCATGCAGGTGGTATCGACCTCCAGTACGGTCCGCCCCGTCTCCACCGCCTCTATCAATATCACGTCCAGTGCCTCGGCCTCGACGTTCTCCCGCACCTTGGACTTCGAGTAGCCCCTTTGCTGCAGCCTTGCCGCGAGGACCGAGGGGCGACAGCGGAGCACGACGATCAGGTCCACGGATAGAAGATGAGACAGATGCCCGACCAGGATCGCGTCCTTCAGCTTCTCGTCCCCGGAGATGGCCTTGTCGAGGGACGCGACGTCGACCTCCCTCGTATCCCGTCGCTTATCGGCCTTCCCCAATAGCCCTCTGTCCTTGGCAAGCCTGTTGACCTCGACCACCAGATGACCGCGTCCCTCCAAGGCTCCTCCGACCGAGGTTTTCCCAGTGCCAGGGGTACCGCTCAGCGCCACCTTCACGGCCGGTCAAGAGGGAGGGAAGGACATAAAGGATTCCCAAGCCGGGGTCTGTTCAGCCTACTTTTCCGAACGCAGCTCCTCGAAGAAGGCGAGGCGCATGAACGCCGATCGCCTTCCGTCCCTCAGCCTGTCCTCTAGGTTCGGAGGCTTCTCCACCCTGAACTCGAAGTCGTAACGGACGTCCATCAGGAACAGGTCCTCAGGCGGCGCAAGGCCGAACTGGACATCCTCGCCGGCCATCGCCCTCCGCACGTCCTCGAGCTCTGCCCTACCTGAGCCGACCTCGGCCATCGCCGCCACGAGCCTCCTCACCATGTTCCTAAGGAACTCCCTGGCCTCGAAGTCAACCACGACGAGATCGCCCAGTGGCAGTACGCTTACCCGCCTTAGCTCCTTCACCGTGCCGCGCCCGTCGGCCTTGCAGAAGCGCCGGAAGTCGTGCTCGCCTTGGAGCTCACCAGCGCATTCCTCCAGCCTTCCCAGGTCCATGCCCTCGGCGCCGAGGAAGTAGCGATACCATCGGCTCGATGCCCTCCGGGGCGAGAAGGCCAAGGGCACCTCCGCCACCCCGACGAAGTAGACCTTCTTGCTAGCCGAGTTGAGGGCCTTGATGATGGACCCCTGGCGGAAATTGGTGTCGAAGGCCACGACGTTGCCGAGGGCGCTCACCCCCCTATCGGTCCTGCTGGCCGCCCTGAACCTCGCCGAGGTGGGGTCCCCGATGGCCTTGATCTTCCTCAGGCAGTGGATGACCTCGTCCTCCACCGTGGGCAGGTCCGACTGCCGTTGGGAGCCGAAGAAGTCCCTTCCATCGTATGCCAGCTTGATGGCCGCCCTCCAGGTCATGGCAGCATCATTAAGTAGAGCACGGCCATTTAGATTTCGGCTCAGATGCCTGAATTCCGCATTATCCTGGTCAATCCCAGGAACGACGGCAACGTGGGGGCGGTGGCCCGTTCCATGGGCAACTTCGGGTTCAAGGAGCTTCGCCTGGTCTCCCCTTGTCAGTTAACCGAAGAGGCCTACAAGCGGGCCAAGCACGCCGGGGAAATCCTCCGCCAAGCCGTGACCTTCGAGAGCCTTGACCGAGCGCTCGACGGCACCGACCTGGTGGTCGGGACCAGCGGCATCGTCACATCTGGCGAGAAGCACTACGTGCGCATCCCCCTCACCCCCAAGGAGTTCGCGGAGCGGGTCAAGGACAGTGAAGACGTTATCGCCATACTCTTCGGCCCCGAGGACACCGGGCTGCTCCAGGAGGACCTCATGCGCTGCGACATCCTGGTCAATATCCCGTCGAGCGAAGATTACCCGGTCCTGAACCTATCGCACGCGGCCATCATCGTCATGTACGAGCTCTTCCAGGTCAAGGCCAAGAGACCCGGCGGACCGAGGCCGACGAACGAGCAGGAACGCGAGAAGCTGTTCCTCTTCTTCGATGACCTCCTGGATGCCGTGGACTACCCAGCCTTCCGCAGGGAGCGCACCAAGGTGATGTTCCGCCGGCTTATGGGCAGGGCGGTGCCGACGAAGTGGGAGTTCCACACCATCATGGGCGTTCTGGGCGACGCGGCCAAGAGGATCAAGAGGCTCGAGCCGAAGAAGGACTAGACGGTGAAGCGCGAGAGGGATAGGTCGTCCAATCCATCGACCTCGATGTCTTCGGCGAGCTCGGCGATCCCGGTCACCACCGCGATCAGACGGATCGACCCTTCGAACTTCTCGTCCATCCTGGCGCCGAAGATGACCTTGGCCTCGGGGTCGAGGTTTGACGTCAGGATCTTCATCACCTTGTTCAGCCTCTTCAGTGTCAGGTTGGTCCCCCCGGTTACGTGGACCATGGCGCCCGTAGCGGCGCCTATCGGAATGTCCAGGAGAGGGTTGCTCAGCGCGTCCTTGACCACCCCGTCGGGATCGGCGTTCTCCCCGTAGAGGACGGTGGAGATTCCCCCCTGCCGGACGATGGTCTTGAGGTCCGCGAAGTCCAGGTTTATGAGCGAGTTCTCGGTGATGGCCTCGACCGTGCCCTTGACCATCTCGGATATGAGTTCGTCCATGATGGAGAGGGCCTGGTGGAAGGGGAGGTTAGACACCATGTCCAGCAAGCGATTGTTGTCGAGGACCAGACAGGTGTCGGACGCGCTGCGGAGAGCGCGGAGGCCACGTATCGCCGTCCGGTTGCGGTTGCCCTCCATCTCGAAGGGCGTCGTGGCGATCGACACCACTAACGAGCCACACCTCCTGGCGATGTCGGCGATGACTGGCGCCGCCCCCGTGCCAGTGCCGCCTCCCATACCCACGGTCACGAAGGTCAGTGCCGCGCCCTGCAGCAGCTTGCTGATCTCGGGCATTGCGTTCTCGGCGCAGATGCGACCGACCTCGGGGTCGCTCCCAGCACCATTTCCATTGGTTATGCCCTGGCCGATGAGCAGGCGACGATGCGCCTTGACCTTGGCCAGATGCGGGCGGTCGGTGTTTATGGCGATGGTCTCCACTGAGCTGAGCCCCAACTCGTTCATCCGGCTGACAGAGTTGCATCCCCCGCCGCCGCAGCCGACCACGACTATCCTTGGCTTACCTACGCTAGCCAGGTCGTCGTCGGTGACGTATTCCCATCCCACTCGAACCCCATCCCGCGTTCAAGGCACTTCTATTTCATTTCCTCCATGGCGCGGTTCAGGCGCTTGCGGACGTATTCCCGAACCGCGTTACGGATCGCATCATCAATCGACACCGAATCGCCTTCCTGGACAAGGGCTTCCAGCTCGACCACGTTGCCCTTGGGCAGCTCGACAGTGATCCTCTCGATGTACTCTGGGGTGAAGTGCTTCTCCACGAACGAGTCCAGAGCCGCCCGTATGGCATCGGAGATGGTGGGGAACTTACCCTTGTCCACCAGCTCCTGGAGGGCCGTCAGTTTGTCCGCTGGAATCCTTACCGTGATGCGTTCGGTATCGCCCATGACACAACTCCGCGCGCGCTACGTCCGACTGTTGTCGGACGATTTCTCAGTATTCCCATGGCGATTATATATAGATTGGTGGCTCACCGTTTCAATCATGGCCCCGCTGCGCGTTATGCTGATTTCACAAGCGCGAACCATTAACCAGCGAGCCGGGAATGGATAAAGATGGAATGAGCAGGACGAAGTTCGCCGACGCGCAAATCGGGATGGATATCGCCGATCTCGCGAAGAGCAGCGAGCAAGCTGCTTCAGTCATCTGGGCCAGTGAATGCGCCGAGCGTGTCCTACATTTCTTCGAATCAGAGCGACCTTACGATGACAGGCCGAGAGCGGCCATCAAAGCCTGCAGAGATTGGAGGCGCATCGGCACA
>DATIXC010000143.1:0-3622 GCA_035518995.1 Methanomassiliicoccales archaeon
CCACGATCATGAAGGCCTTGTGCCTCATGGCATCCGAGGTCGGGACCACGTAGGCGTCGAGGCGCTTGCGGGCCGGGGTGAGCCCCTCCCTTTCAAGGGCCAGCAAGGTGCGGTCGAAGCCGATGGCGAACCCGGTCGAGAACACCTTCTCCCCTCCGAAGAGCTCGGTCAGGGAGTACGAGCCCCCTCCGCATATCTGCTTCTCGGCACCGAGGCTGGGGGCGTCGATCTCGAAAACGACACCGGTGTAATAGTCAAGACCGCGCACCACGCCCAGGTCGACCTGGACGCTGGTAATGCCATAGTCGCCGAGTATGGCGAAGACCTCCTTCAGGTAGTCGCTGCTCTCCCCCGGATGCTTTTCCAGTAGGTCAGGGGGCCCGACTATCTGGGTGGTCCTTATTATCTCGTCGATGGACCTCTCGCTCAGACCGGCGTCCTTCATCAATGGCGTCGCCTCGTCGTACAAGCGCTTGTCCAGCTTCTGCAGGATCGGAGCAGCCTTGTCTGGTACCAAGCCACCCTCGGAGAGCTGGCCGCGAAGGACGCCAATGTGCCCGATGCGAACGTTGTATTTGGTAAGGCCGCTCCTCCTTATGAGATCGGCGGCCAGTCCGATCACCTCGGCATCGGACTCGGGATTGGGGGCGCCGATGAGCTCGGCCCCGAACTGGAAGAACTCCCGATACCGGCCGCTCTGGGGCCTCTCGTACCGGAAGCACTGGCCGAAGTAGAAGAGCTTCAAGGGGCGGGGATAGTTGGTGAGGTCGTTGACGAAGAAGCGCATCGAGGGCGCGGTCAGCTCGGGCCTCAAGGCGATCTGGCGCCCGCCCTTGTCCTCGAATGCGTACATCTCATCAACGATGTTGGGCCCCGATTTCAAGGTGAAAAGCTCGGTGTGCTCAAATATCGGCGTGGCGATCTCTCCGAAGCCGTGCAGCTCCGCCTCCCTGCGGAACAGCCCTTCCAGATACCGCCGGGTCTCCATCTCCTGCGGGGTGAAGTCCCTGGTGCCCCTAGGACGCTGAATCATCGGGTGAGCAATAATATGCGTTTTATTAAGCTTTCCTGGCCGGGGCTAACTCAAAACATTCTGCATATAAATTGCTCCCTCGAAGCTTCGATAGTTATCCTGAAATAGCGAACCCACATGCGAGTGAAACGGTGAGAACATGGACGAGGACCTGCTTTATCAAGCGATATTCAAGAGAAAGTCTGTCAGAGAAATCGACCCCACTCCGCTCGATAAGGTGACCTTAGATCGCATCATTTCCCAATCCCCCTCCATCAAGCGCATCCTGCCGAGCATCCGAACTGAGCTTAGGATCATGACTGGCAAGGACGTTAAGGGAATGTTCAAGGTAAACGCTCCTCATTTCCTGGCCATATTCTCGGAGAGGAAGGAAGGTTACCTCATCAATGCTGGATTCATGCTCCAACAGATGGACCTCTACCTTTCCACCAATGGACTTGGAAGCTGCTGGCAAGGAGGCCCCAAGCCCACCAAGGATGCCGAGCTGGTGGAAGGCCTGGAGTTCGTAATTATGCTCGCCTTCGGCAAGCCGCAGGAAAGGCTGCATCGCGAGAGCGTTTCCGAGTTCAAGCGGGTCCCTCTCTCCAAGATCACTGACATATCCGGAAGGGACGAGCTCATCGAACCTGCCAGGCTGGCCCCTTCGGGAATGAACAATCAGCCTTGGTACTTCTCAGACGGCAATGGGGCGATCGACGCCTTCTACCATAAATCGCTCGTCGCCGACCATATGAACCAGATAAGCGTCGGGATTGCCCTAAACCATGTCTGGCTGACGGCGAGGCACCTGGGGAAAAACGCCGACTTGACCATCGACCAAAGGCCATCGAGGGAAGGCCCGAGGAGATATGCCTACGCCGCCTCGATCAGGCTGAGCTAAACCCCGTTCCAGGTCGAGGCATGGAGTCTATTGGCGAAAACCCGTCGCCGCTTCCTTGAGCCTCTGGATGTTCTCCATCGGCGTCCTGTAGGGAAGCTCGCAACCGGGAGCAATCATGAAGCCAGGGTCACCGCCCCAAAGCTCCAAGACCCGCCTTACCTCGGCCTCGACCTCGGCCGGGCTCCCCTTGAACAAGAGGGTCATGTGGTCGATCCCCGCTATGACGCAGAGCCGCCCCTTCAGCTCCTTGAAGAACCTGGGGATGTCCACGGCCTGAAGATGGACATGAAGGGCGCTGGGCCCGAGGCTGGCTTGCGTTTCATAGAAGGGCTCGGCGGAGTCGTTGTGGATTATGGTTCTGAGCCCTGACCCCCGCCAGCCTCGCATTACCTCTAGCAGGTAGTTGGTATCGAACTTCTCGCACATCTCTATCGACACCATTTCCCCTCCGGCCCCGCTGTCGTCCACGAAAACCTCCTCGATCCCGAGCTGGCTGACCCTCTCGCCATATGCATGGCACGATTCCACGAAGACGCGCAGCATGGAATGCACCAGATCCGGTTGCTGGAAATAGGCCATCATCAGGTTCTCCATTCCGACGGTCTCGCTCGCGATCCAGGTCGGAGAGCTACAGGACCCAACCACAGCCACCTCGTCGCCGAGCTCGTCGACCAGCTTTCTCGCCGCCTTCAGCTGGACCGACCAGAAGGGGTCCTGTGCGGGGTCGACTGGACGGATATCCCCCGCCCTTGCCATGGGTAGATATACGTCCGGCCGAGGATAGAATCTGGGGTCGGTGAACTTCCATATTAGGCCATGCGCCTGAGCCTCGGTCAGCAGGTCACCCCATCCCACCATGACGTTGTCATAGCCGAATCGCTTGTGCGACTCGATGACCAATTTGGCATACTTTTCCGGGTCTGAGAACGCGTCCCTCACCTGGATATTCGAGGTGGATTGAAGGTGGCTGGAGGCCCCAAGGTGCTGATAGAAGACCGGTGGACGATCAACGCCCTTGAGCTCAAGGGCGGAATGGAATCTCTCCTTCGGCGTCACGCGTCCAGCATGGCATAATGTGTTAGTATATCTTACGAGGAAGGATTCAGCTCAGTGCACCGTCGAGGTCTTGTTTCAAGTCCTCCGCGTCCTCGATCCCCAGGGAAAGGCGGATGAGCTGGTCCTTGATTCCTATGCGCTGGCGCTCCTGCGCCGTGAGCGAGGAGTGCGAGGAGTTCAACGGCATGCTCGCCAGGGAGTCCACACCCCCTAGACTGGTGGCCATCTTTATGATCTGGAAGGAGCGCAGGGCCTTCTCGGCCATCGCCCGGCCACCCCGGACCTCGAAACTCACCATCCCTCCGAACCCGGACATCTGGTTCCTGGCAAGGGCATGCTGGGGATGGCTGGCCAGCCCTGGATAGTGCACCCTCTCCACCTTCGGATGCGTCTCGAGGAACCGTGCAATCTCCTGCCCGTTGCGGTTGTGCCTCTCCATTCTGATAGCCAGCGTCTTCAGCCCGCGGAAGAGCAGGAAGGCGCCCAACGGGTCCAAGGAGCCTCCGTACAGGATCCTCTTCTTGGATATGGGTTCGATGTCCTCTTCGCGCCCCAGCACCGACCCGGCGATGAGGTCGGAGTGGCCGTTCAGATACTTGGTGCAGGAATGGACGACCAGGTCGATGCCGAGGTCGATCGGCCTTTGGTTGATA
>DATIXC010000144.1:0-3078 GCA_035518995.1 Methanomassiliicoccales archaeon
GAAGATGATCGAGGATAACAACATCCGAATCAAGCAGATACAGACCAAGGGCCGGCGCCAGTTACCCTATGCCCTGACCATCCTGGTCGTTTGCATCTCCCTGGGTGTGGTCTTCGGCCTTGAGGTGTTCATCGATAAGAACCCCATCCTGGCGCTCGCCATCAGCGAAGGGTTCTACATCGTGGGATGGATTGCGCTCTGGCGCCCGATGGACGCCCTAATATTCGACCCCATGGAGGTCAGGATGGAGAACAAGCTCCTCAGGCAGATGATCGACATGCAGATAGACGTGGTCCGTATCTGAGGCGCCTTGCCACTACTTTGACAAGGCCCTCCCCTGCTGCCGCATGAACTGCTGGAGGTAGTGGATGTCGCCCGAGCCCCTTCCCGTGGAACCGCTCCCTTTCCATCCTCCGAAGGAATGGAAGCCGGTTATGGCCCCGTTGGTCGCTCCCCTGACCCCGTTGACGTAGACCATCCCTGCCTGGACGTTCTCGAGGAAGTAGTCCACCTCCGCCTCGTCTTGGGTATAGATCCCCGCGGTGAGGCCGTAGTCGAGGCCGTTCACCCTGTCCATCGCGTCCTCCAGGTCCGAGTAGGTCATGACGCAGAGGAACGGAAGGAAGAGCTCGTTGCGGACCAGCTCATGGCCGTCGCTGAGGCCGGTCACCACTGTGGGCGCGACGAAGAAGCCCTTGCCCATGCCGCCCTCGGTTATCCTTCTGCCTCCGGTGAGGACCCTGCCGTCCCTTTTGGCAATGGTCACCGCTCCCTCATAGCTCTTCATAGCTGTCTCATGTATCAATGGGCCGGTGCGGGCTTCCTTCGACCTGGGGTCCATGACCTTGAACGCCTCCGCCTCCCTGACTAGGAGTTCGAGGAATTCCTCGGACGCGCTCCTGTGAACGTACACGCGCGAGCAGGCGACGCACTTCTGGCCGCCGTAGCCAAAGGCCGACGAGGCGACCCCCCTCGCCGCGCGCGCCATATCCGCCTTGGGGCTGATGATGGCCGCGTTCTTGCCCCCCAGCTCGAGGATTATGGGTATCGGGTACCTCCGGTCCGCGTTGCTCCTGATGATGCCGTAGCCCACCTCCTTGGAGCCGGTGAAGATGATCCCCTCTAGCTTCGGGTGCCTCACGAGGGCCTCGCCGACGTCCGGTCCCGAGCCTGCCACCAGGTTCAGCACGCCAGGAGGGACCCCGGCCCGGGCAAAGGTGTCGAAGATGGCGTAGACCGGAGCGGGGGAGGGCGACGACGGCTTGATGATGGCGGTGTTGCCGGCGATCAGCACCCCTGCCAGCATGCCCATGGAGATGCCGAGGGGGAAGTTGAATGGGCACACCACGGCCCATGGCCCGTAAGGTAGGAAGACGTTGCTGGCCCTCTCCTGAGGGGAAGGGCCTGGACCTTCCCTATCGTACCCATGGTTCCTCTCCATCTCGCTCGAGTAGTATTCCAGGTAGTCGATGGCCATGTCCACCTCGCCCAGCGCCTCCCTGCGTACCTTGCCGTTGGCCATGGTGAGGAGGGCGGCGATGCCGAACCTCTCCTGTCGGAGGACGTCCGCCGCCCTCCGGGCGATCCTGAGCCTTTCCATGAAGTCCGTCCTCTTCCAGGCCTTGAACGCATTCGCCGCGGAATCGACCGCGTCCGATGCGTCCCTGGCCGTGCCCTTGGGGAAGCGACCGATGACCAAGGAAGAATCCACGGGACTGCGGACATCGAAGTGGGCCTCGGACCCCCTCGCCTTCCCATCGATGAAGTTGTGATGGACCTCTGGTCTAGCAGATAACGACCTCGTGAGCTCGTCGACGGCCTTCTCATAGCGAGCGTGGACCTCGCCTTCTCCATATTTGGCCGAGATATTGCTCCAGGAGTTCTCGTTCGTGAACGGCATGCGGGACACCAGCGGATGATTACCATGCTCCCATTATAAGAAATGCGACCTAGGCTCAAGGGAACGACCCAGCATATCTCCGCTGACTTCTTGGATTCATGCGGTTCACCGAGCGTCAATGGTCGGACTGACGCCTTGACGGAAGTGGCTATAGAGGTGAGCCGCACTCTTCCTGAACCTCGTTCCGGCCGGCGACTTGGCCCAGCACTAGAGGAGAGCAGACGGCTCTCGGTCCTAACTGGTTGGTTGATCGGCTTGACGCTATTGCTGGTTGGCGCATCGGTCTTCGCTCTGATTGCCACAGGAGTCTAGACCTACAGAACCGCGCTACAGGCGATTGTCGGATAATTCGAGTTGGATGTGTGACATTCACAAGCACCCAGGAATCTTTTTTTTCTTATTCTGGTTTATTCAGGCAGTTCAGTGTTATCGACTAATCGGAGGGATGACTCAGGTTCGAGAGTGTCTTCGAAACCAACTCTCGGTTTAATTATTAATATTTCTGATTTGAGCTTATTACAGCATTATTCGATCCACCTAAGTGCATCGGCGAATCCTGCCTCTACCCTCTACCCGAACCAGAATGTTAATATTGGCTTTATTGAGGCCCTCAAATAGTTTTTAATGGGGTTCCTCTACTTTTTCAGTGAAGAGGGGAGGAATCCAGCGCATGTCCAAGCAAACCGAGGAAGAGCAGAAACTTCTCAGAAAGGAGATGCCGGAGGTGGAACGGCTCACCGACCTGATATTTGGCCTGGCTCTTTCCATCGGTGCGCTGGTCCTAATCTCTCAACCACCGCAGGACTCCGTCGGCATACTTGCGGATGTGGTGATCTTCAGCTATTCCTTCTTCATTCTCGTCACGGTCTGGACACACTACACCGTGACCCTGACTTACATCAGGATCGAGACGCTGAGCATCTTGCGCCTGAACTTCATACTTCTTTTCCTTGTGGCGCTCGAGCCTTATTTCTTCTTCCTACTGACCAGCGGGCCGAAGGAGTTCATTGGCGGCGCCATAGACGACATCGCTTCGATGCTCTACGCGATCGACCTTGCCGCCTTGATGGCCATCCTAGCCTACTTCTCAGATCTGGTAATCAAGAAGGAAGGCAGGAAGATCCATAAGGAGGAGGTCACGAGACATGACGTTGATAGAATCGTATACTAAGCCTCAG
>DATIXC010000145.1:0-2234 GCA_035518995.1 Methanomassiliicoccales archaeon
TACCGTCTACGGGAACCCGACCACCACGAGCAGCAGCATCGTCTCCGGAACGGTGCAGGGCGTGGCCAACGCCTTCAATCTGGCCCGCTTCCAGGGGACCCCGATCATCGGGATCACCTCGACGACGGTGAACGTGCATCAGACGAAGTACATCGACTTCCTCATCCCCGGGCTGATAGGCTTCTCCATCCTGGTCAGCCCGATGTTCTCCCTCGTCAACATATCCTCCAACTGGAAGAAGACCAAGCTCTTCAAGCAGCTCAGCCTGACCCCCCTGACCAAGATGGAATGGCTCACGTCCAAGGTGATGTGGTACATCGTCCTGTCCTCGATCTCCTTCCTTCTGATGGTAGGGGTGGGGGTGCTCGTCTTCGGCGCGCACGTCACCTTGACCATCTGGCTCGTCCCCTTCCTGATCCTCGGCCCGATGCTCTTCGCGGCCCTGGGCATGCTGGTCGGGACCGTCTCCAAGAACCCGGAGACCGCGGGGGTGGTCGGCAACATCGTCACCTTCCCCATGATGTTCCTGGCGGGCACGTTCTTCCCCATCTCCATCATGCCGCAGTGGCTGCAGACCGTGGCGCACATCCTCCCCCTGTTCTATGTGATCGAGGGCCTGAACAACGTCATGGTCTACAACAACATCCCCGCGGCCCTGGTCGACCTGGCCATCGTGGCCGTGATCACCTTGATCGTGTTCGTCGCCGCGGTGAAGCTCTTCAAGTGGAGAGAGGACTAGGCAACGGTCGGAACCGACATCGCCCGCGCTCCGCTCGCGAACCGCTCGCATTGGGAGGCGTCGCTCTCGTGACAGACGGCTTCCTTCTATTACGGACGCACTGGTCGATCGGGGAGAGCGGGCCTGTTTATTTTATAGGGATTGAGAAATAGAACGTTGATCCCTTGCCCTCCTCCGACTCGGCCCAGATCCTGCCATTGTGCCTCTCCACGATCCTCTTGCATATCGCCAGGCCGATCCCCGTCCCAGGGTACTCGTCCTTGCCGTGCAGGCGCTCGAACATGAGGAAGATCTTGTCCGAGTACTCGGGCGCGAAGCCGATCCCGTTGTCCTTCACCGCGAATATCCATGCCCCTTCCTGCCTATCCGCCCGGGGCCATCCATGGCTTGGAAGACCACGCCTTGCAGCATGGTATTGAAAAGGAGCCGTGATTGCTCGGCGCTCAGGTCTTTGGCTGGACGCGGGTGACCGTGATCATTGGCCATGGCTGAGTTCCCCCTCCGTTCCAAATGACGTACGTTTGATTTCTAGTTATACCCCTTGGACGCCTCGCAGGAAGGGTTATGGCGGAGATGTGGCTATGGCTTCGGCTCCCCCTCCTTCGTCACCTTGAGTATCCTGTTCTCGTGCGCCACCCGGTAACCGTAATCGGAGGAATAGAGCACCATGCCGTCCAAGAACGGCACCAGGCCCGCCTTCCTCACGTCGAAGCCGAAGTACTTCACCATCGCGGGCGTGATCAACATGTCGTGCGTGACGATGGCCGTGACAAGGTTGTCCTTGTGCCTGATGCTCTCGATGGCGTAATGGAAGAGCATCTTCGCGCCCTCCTCGCACGACCTGACCACCTTGGGGTCCAGCTTCCCGGCGACGTACGACTCGGTGAACGAGTACAGGCCCATAGAGCCCATCAGCCTGTAGGCCTCGTCCGGCTTGAGCATGGTCGGACACCTCATCCCCAGGAACTCGGTCGTCTCCACCTCGACCTTCTCGCCGTACCCTTCGGAGATGCGCTCGCAGGTCTCGACGCACCTGCCTATGGGGGACGAGAGGAGGCGCAGGAGGTCGAAGCGCTTCAGCGCCTTGCCCAGCTCCGTCGCCCTCCTCCTGCCCGTCCCGTTCAGGCTCTCGTCCTTGGGCACGAGCCGATCGACCTGCCCGTCGCGGTCGGCGTGGCGGATGATGAGGGCGCAGCTCTTGCCCTCCGGTACGAGGGCTAGGTCCTGAAGAACGCGGAGCGACTTCATCCTGTCCGATGAGAGAGGTGGCGGGATAAGGCATTTGCCATTCCATGGAATGGAACGTCGGTATCAATCCGCGGCACCAGCGCGCAAACTTATATTATCAGAGGGCGAATAATTTAAGGCGCCAGGGGCCAAGCCTTCGATGTCCGAACCGAACGACCGTTCCTATCGCACCTATCGCCTCGGCGGCCTTCTCGACATCCGCGTGGAGGAGGGGCTGCTCCCTGATCTCCAGACGAAGATCGAGCAC
>DATIXC010000146.1:0-3136 GCA_035518995.1 Methanomassiliicoccales archaeon
AAAGGCAATGATGCGCCAAGGATCAAGGTCAGCAAGGACGGGCCCTACCTGGTCACTGGCCGCGTGCCTTTGATGGAGCAGATCGTCGTGGTCGACGATGATGGCGTCCCATGCGCCTGGAATATGGGCAAGAGGTATCCATTGCAGAACGCCTACTCCCTGTGCCGGTGCGGCCATTCCAAGAAGAAGCCTTTCTGCGACGGCGCCCACTCAAAGGCCAAGTTCAATTCGAAAGAGAACGGCAGGGGCGATTTCGCGGAGAAGGGCACCAAGCGCTTCGAGGGACCGACCTTGGAGCTCACCGACATCAGGCCATATTGCTCAGTGGCCAGGTTCTGTCATCGAGGGAAGGGGATTTGGCAGCTCACCGTCGATTCGGCCGATCCGAAGGCCAGGAGCGCGGCGATCGAGATCGCTTCCAACTGCCCTGGTGGAAGGTTGGTGGAGAAGGATATGGCATCGGGAGAGATCATAGAGCCCGAGCTGGAGCCTTCGATCGGGGTCGTTTTGGACCCTTCAAGGAAGGAGGATGGGCCGCTATGGGTAAGGGGCGGCATCCAGGTCGAGGGCTCAGATGGCTTCCTCTACAAGAGGCGGAACCGTGTGACCCTTTGCCGATGCGGCGAGTCCGAGATCATGCCGTTCTGTGACTCCTCGCACGCCTTGGAGTGACCCTAGTAACACCTTTCCTTGCGATTTATTCGCTGTCCAGATAGGAGACAATATGTCAAAATCTATGCCAAACATTCAAATATCGACCTACACAATTGCATCAAACCAATAAGTCCGCAAGGAGGTGCAAGACATGTCCTGTGGAAAGTGCGAACCAAAGAAAAAGAAAGATGAAAAGAAGAAGAAGTAGTCCGCTCCTCGCTTTCTTGTCCTGACCCGCTCCTATCAGAGGCGGGCTCCTTTTTGTTTCATTAATTCAGTTCTGATTTACTTCCTACCCGGCTGAGCGCGTTTTTTTATCTTCGTCTCTGGCTCTCGCTCTTTCGCAATATTTTTGTACCTTTGGCAACGAGCATACCCTGTTCAACCGTTCGTTGTTCGGATAAATGAAGGACGTGAGCTTGATGGCCGATGAGGAAAGGGTCGAGGTAATCTCTGTCGAGTGCCTGAGGGTGATGAGCAAGGAGGTCGTCCCGGAGAAGGTGGAGGGGAAGGTCCAGGAAAGGGCCACCGACCCCCATACAAAGGAGGTCCTGAGGAAGACGATGCTCGAGGGCGTCGAGACGGTCTGGGACAGGTTCGAGAAGCAGCAGCCGTCGTGCAAGTATTGCTCCACGGGAGTGTCCTGCCAGAGGTGCGCCATGGGACCGTGCAGGCTCATGGGCGGCGAAAGGGTGAGGGGCGTGTGCGGGGCCGACGCCGACCTCATGGTCGCAAGGAACTTGCTCGAGCACATGGCCACCGGCGCGGCCGCGCACTCGGACCACGGCAGGGACGTGGTGGAGACGCTCCTCAAGCTGTCGACGGGCCAAGCCCCCTCCTATTCCATCGGCGACGAGCAGAAGCTGATGCGCTTGGCCAAGGAGTACGGCCTCGACACCAGCAAGCCGGCCATGAAGGTGGCTGAGGCCCTGGCCATGGCCATGCTCGAAGAGTTCGGCACGGTCAAGGGCTCCCTCCGCATGACCAAGCGCCTTCCCGAAGGCACATACGAGCTGCTGGAGAAGCTGAACCTCCTTCCTCGGGGGATCGACCGGGAGGTGGTGGAGGCCATGCACCGGGTGCACATGGGCGTGGGCGCCGACTACCGGGACTTCCTGACCCACGGCGTGCGCACCTCCCTCGCCGACGGCTGGGGAGGCTCGATGATGGCCACCGAGGTCTCGGACGTCATCTTCGGCACCCCGGACATCAAGAAGGCCAGGGTCAACCTGGGCGTGCTGCGCAAGGACATGGTGAACATTTCCCTGCACGGACACAACCCCATCCTCTCGGAGATGGTGGTCAAGGCGGCGAACCTCCCCGAGATGAAGAACCGGGCCAAGCAGCTGGGGGCGCAGGGCATCAACCTGGTTGGTCTATGTTGCACCGGCAACGAGCTGCTGATGCGCAAGGGCATCCCGCAGGCCGGGAACCACCTGGACCAGGAGCTGGTCATCACCACTGGGGTCCTGGAGGCGATGGTCGTCGACTACCAGTGCATCTTCCCCACGCTCCCGAACACCGCGGCCTGCTACCACACCAAGGTCATAACCACCTCCCCCAAGGCCAGGATCATCGGGGGGCAGTACTTCGAGATAACCCCGGAGAACGCCTTCGAGCAGTCCAAGCGCATCGTCTCCCTGGCCATAGAGAACTTCCCCAACCGGAGCCAGGCCAGGGTCATGATCCCCGACTCCCCGATGGAGGCGATGGTGGGCTTCTCGGTGGAGTCGATAACCAAGGCCTTGGGAGGAAGCCTGAAGCCCTTGCTGGACGCGGTGCTCTCGGGCAAGATACGCGGTTGCGCCGGGATCGTGGGATGCAACAACCCCAAGATCAAGCACGACTACGGCCACACCACCCTGGCCAAGGAGCTGATAAGGAGGGACGTGCTGGTGGTGGAGACCGGTTGCGCGAGCATCGCCTGCGCCAAGGCGGGCCTGATGGTCCCGAAGGCGGCGGAGCTCGCCGGCAAGGGTCTGAAGGAGGTCTGCGGCGCCCTGGGGATCCCGCCAGTACTGCACATGGGCTCGTGCGTGGACAACACGCGCATCCTGAACCTGGTGGCTGAGCTGGCGAGGCTGGCCAAGGTCCGCGTGGACCAGCTCCCGGTCGCCGGCGCGGCGCCCGAGTGGTACTCCTCCAAGGCCGAGACCATCGCCACCTACTTCGTCGGCTCGGGCATCAGCGTGGCGCTCGGGGTCATGCCCCGCATCGAGGGCAGCCCGAACGTGATCAAGGTGCTGACCGAGGGCCTCGATGGAATGGTGAACGCCAAGTTCTGGGTCGAGCCGGACCCCAAGAAGGCCGCTGCCCTGATGTGGGACCACATCGAGGACAAGAGGCGGGCGCTGAACCTCTGAACGAGGGCGGAGGGTTCCGACCCTCCCCTTTCTATTGGTTCATTTTGGAGAAGAGGCCCCCTTGGCGACCAGGTAGATGGCGACGAAGACGAGCGCGGCGCCGACGAGCATGGGCCAGG
>DATIXC010000147.1:0-5229 GCA_035518995.1 Methanomassiliicoccales archaeon
CCTTTTATTAATTCCTTACTTAGATGTGAGCTTAGTTCTGGCCTTAAGATTTGTGAGGACTCAATTAATTCGATATTTCAAAAAAATTCCACGACTATCCAATAAAGTTCAGCTAAAGTATGAATCATCAATCTTAAGACAAAATGGCGAGGATGGCTATCCACCTAATGACTTCATTCTTCTTTACTATCGCTCAGTAAGTGACTCCATCTCCGATTGAGAGGTTCGCGAAAAACTCCTATAATGCCCAGATCCCCCGGTTTTTGAGTCCAGGAACGCTTTCAAGCAATCCTCGGTCGTAGTGAAAACAAAGACCCTTCGGTAACAGGCAAAGTTGAAGCGTTTGATAGATCGATCGCTACATAGAAAGCATTGTTCGGTTCGAAATATGGGGAATGGATATTCTCCTTCCCCCGAGGACCAACCTGGTCCAGGCATATCTACCAGGGCGAAAAACGATTGAATTTAATTCTAAAAATAATTGTCTCGATGAGAGAAGTGGTGGGCTCAGCCGGATTCGAACCGGCGACCTTCTGCGTGTGAGGCAAACGTCATAACCGCTAGACCATGAGCCCCGATGGCAGCGACAAAAACGAACATGCGATATTAAAGCGTGACGGTCGCCTACTCGGTGATGACCTGGGTAGCGCGGAACGTGCCCTCGTTGAAAAGGAGCGAGAAGTAACCGGTTTTGTGGTTGGTGGAGCGCATCTTGACCGCACGGATCCGCCTCTGGATGTCCGTCTCGCCCAGCTCGTGAAGCTTCAGGGATATCACGCCATCGGCCAAGTAGCCCTCGTCGTACTTGTTCTGGAACATCGTCTCGGGCGAGGTCTCGGAGATGAGGAAGGTCGTTATGCCCAGGTTGCGCAGCCACTCGAATAGGTAGAAGAGCTCGGTCCTGCGGTTCTCGCCCAGCTGAGCCGCCATCTCCAGCACGTCCAAGGAATCCACGACGAGGATCTCGTAGCCCAAGGAGTGCTTCAGCGACTCGGCGTACATCTTGAAGACCTGTAGCCAGGTGCCCTTGGCGGATAATTGGGTCAGCGACTTGCGGATCAGGCCCAGGTCCAAGATGTGCACATACTCCTTGGACTCCTCCTTGTCCATGCCCATGGCGTGCATCTGCTGCAGGAGGTTCTCCCTCGATTGCTCCAGGGTCATGTAGACGCTCTTTACCTTGTTGTTCAGGGCGTTCTGGTAGATCATGCTGTAGCAGAGGGACGACTTCATCGTGCCCGGGGTCCCGGTTATCAAGACGACTTGACCCTTAGGTATACCCCCCTGGAGCACCTCATCAAAATTCTGGATGAAGGTGCGGACTCGCTCAATGGGCAGACTGATCTTCCTCCCGCAGGCGTATCATATGCCCTGGGAAGATAATATCCTTTTCTATCGAAAACTTCGAATTTTGATGCCAGTTAGTCGGTAGACGTCATCAGGGGCAGGGCGAACTTGAAATCCTGGCCCGTGTGGTAGAAGGCGTAGAACCGCGGATCGATCTGCATCCCGCGCATCTTGAAGCAGCGCAGCCATCTGGCGACCTTGGCGTCGTCGAACTCCTTCAGCAGGAGCTCGATTACCCCGTCCGCCAAATATGTCTCCCCCTGCTTGCTGCACTCCAGGGCGCTCACCGGCTTCTCCGCGATCACCAGGACCGTGATGTTCAGGGACTTGAACCATTCGAAGAGGTCCATCATGTGCTGCCGGGAGAAGTCGAACTGGGCTATGCCCTTGAAGGACTCCAGCGAATCGAGCACGAAGAGATCGAACGGCATCTCGGCGTGAACGTTCTTGACGTAGCGCATGAGGATCTGCCGCCAGTCTCCCTTCTCGCCCTTCATGGTGTTCCTCAGCTCCACCATGTCCACGACCATCATACTGTCCTCGACCTGTCGGTGGGGCATGCCCATCCTGTCCATCTGGCGGATGATGGAGTCCCGCTTCTGCTCCAAGGAGAGGTACATCCCCTTCTTGCCAGACTGCTGGACGGCGTTGTACATCAGGTGATAGCAAAGGGTCGACTTCATCGAGCCCGGACTGCCGTTGACGATGACCACGTGCCCAACGGGGATCCCTCCTCCTAGGATGTGGTTGAGCTTCTCGTCGTGCGTGCTGATGACCTCGAACTCCAGGTTCTCTTGCTTGGCGGAGGCCAGGCGCATCTCCCGGTCCAAGTGGTCCAATGCCCGGCCAACGACCTCTGGGTCGAACTTCGGCTCCTCCATCTTGCGGATAATCTCCATGGCGTCGCTTTCTATCAGCTCGGTCGGTTGCGCCGCCTGGACGTTAGTGGCGGTGTTGATCATCTGCTGCAGGGTGCGGAGGCGCTCCATGCGCTCCTCGATCTCCTGGTCCAGGAGCTTCTTCTGGCGCTCCCTGTCCTCGGCGATGTGGTGGGAGTAATCCTCGCCCATCCGGCGCAGCCTCTGCATGTCCTCGACCAGGCTCGCCGGGGAGCCGTTCTCGCAGTCCGCTTGGGCGAGCACCTGCTCCATGCGCTTGGCCATGGACTCTAGGGCTACCTCGCGCTCCCGGAGCCCCCTCTCCCTCTCGCGGACGTTGGCCTCTTCGTGCTCATAGCGCTTCAGGGCCTCCTCCACCGACCGGGTATCGCCTTCCAGCTGCCTAAGCGACGCCTCGACGGCCTTCTCCCTCTCCGCGAGCTCCTTCTCCTTGCGCTCCAGCTTGTGGTCCTTCTCCGAGGGAGCGTGGTCATGGGAGGGACGCTTCACCTGGCTGGTCTGCTTGAAGGGCATGGGCCCGCTGGGCTTGACCTGAGGCTGCTGCGGCGGCTTTTCGGGCGCGGCCGACTCGTGGTTCAGCTTGATGTCGTGCAGGGAGGGCGTGGGCATGGGCGCGGTGGCCTCGACCAACAGCTCCCCGCAACGGAAGCACTGGATGTCGCTCGGCCTGACGCCTGAGCCGCAGCGCGGGCATTCGAAGCGCTTGGCCATCAGGATCTCACTCCGAGATTACCTTTGTGACCTGGAACCTAGCGTTGCTGAACAGCAGCGAGTAGTAGGAAGGGTCGTGGTTGGTCTCGCGCATCTTCACGCAGCGGATCCTCCTCTGGGTGTCGACGTCCCTGACCACCGCCATCTTGAGGGTGATGATGCCGTCCGAGAGGTATCCCTCGTCGAACTTGCCGTCCAGGAGCCGCTCCCCCGAGGCCTCGGAGATCAGCAGCACCGTGGCGCCCAGCTCCCTCATCCACTCGAAGAGGTAGAAGAGGTCCGTCCGGCGGTCCACTATGTCGGCCATGGTCTCGAGCACGTCCAAGGAGTCGATGACCATTATGTCGAACTTGAGGTGCTCCTTGAGGTTGGAGAGGTATGACTTGAAGACCTGCATCCAGGAGCCGCCGGTGGAGATCTCGCGCAGCTTCTTGCGGATTATGCTGAGGTCCAGCACGTGCAGGCGGTCCTTCACCAGCTCCGTCTTCATGCCCATCTTCTCCATCTGTCTCAGCAGGGACTCGCGCGACTGCTCCAGGGTGACGTAGACGGCGGTCATGCCGTTCTCCAGCACGTTGTGGTACATCATGTAGTAGGAGATCGAGGACTTCATCGTGCCTGGGGTGCCGGCCACGAGGACGATTTGGTTGGCGGGTATCCCACCCTCGAGCATGCGGTCGAACCCTTCAATGTAGGTCTTCAGTCTGACGTCAGAGCTCAAATCCGATTCCTCCAGGCCATGCCAGAACGGTTTTCGTTCATTGTCTGGTAGGAAAAAAAGTTAGGTGTGCATACAAAAACCTATTGCCGTGGATTGCACGGAACGATAATCACTAAATGCCGCCCCGGATGACCAGCCTGCGCACATATGGCCTGCACCTCTCTGCGATTGACCGGACCTTCGCCTCGTCCAGAGGCTTGAGGACGGAGAAGCTGGGGTCGATGGTGTTGCGCGGGCTGAAGTGCTGGAGGACGAGCTTCTTCGCTGTCCCGACATAAGCCGCCATGCGCTCGTAGTCCTCGGGCTTGAGGAGGATCGGCACCATCGTGGTGCGGAACTCGTAGTCGATGCCCGAGCTCATGATGATGCTGATGGACCGCTTGATATCGTCCAGCTCCACCTTTGTGCCCGCCAGGTCATCGTAGCCCTCGTCCAAGGGTGCCTTGAGGTCCATGGCCACGAAATCGACGAGCCCCGCGTCGATCAGGTCCTTGAGCATCTCCGGGTTCGTGCCATTGGTGTCCAGCTTGACCTTCATCCCCAGCCTCTTCAGCCTCCGGGCGAGCTCGGGCAGGTCCTTGTGGATGGTCGGCTCGCCTCCAGTGATCACTATCCCGTCCAGGAACTCCCTGTTCTCCTCGATGTAATCCTCGACGAACTCGATGGGGACCTCCTCGTAGTCCTCCGGCGTCAGCACCAGCTGGCGGTTGTGGCAGAAGGGGCAGCGGAAGTTGCAGCCTGGAAGGTAGACGACCGCCGTTACGCAGCCGTCCCAGTCCAGGAGGGAGGTGCGGTTGAACCCTGCTATCCTGGGCATCCTTCCTCTCTATCTCCTCCGCGGGTATAACGATGTCGGAGAGCTGCCCGGACCCCGGTTCAGGTCCAAGCTGGAGCCCGTCCCCCTCCAAGGAGGGCGCTTCGACGACTTTGCAATAATCATCGAAAGAATGATGTCGCCAACGCCTCTTCGATTGGGCGTGAGCGAACGAGACCTGAGCGGCGCACAGCGCGCGACCGAGGACCTGCCCAGCGTGCAGGTCTATACCGGCCTAGGCTCGTCCCATTCCTGGATCTGGTCGGCAGAGTGCTTCGACCTCCATGGGCTGTATAGGGTTAGCTTCGTGAACTCCAGGTCCCTCCTTCGTTCCCGGCCCGACGTCCTCGTGTTCTCCGGTGGGGACGGATACCGTATGGCCGAGGAGCTGGGCGAGGAGGGGATGCGGCGGGTGCAGGATTTCGTGTCCGCCGGAGGGAGGTACGTCGGCATTTGCGCAGGCGCCTATCTGGCCTTGAAGACCAGGTCATATCCGTCGAAGAGCTTGGGCCTGGTGCGCGCGCCCATCGCCAACCTCGCGGCGGAACCTCCCCGCAACGTCGCTCTCCCAGGCAAGTACCTGTTCGACTGCGGCGGGAACTGGGTGTTCCATCCGGTGCGGGGCGATGTCATCCTTGACATAAAGGGGGCGAGGGTCCGCGCCCCGCTGTTCGGCGGCCCCTCCTGGAAGAGCGTCGATGAGGGCGAGGTAATCGCCCGCTATCTCGGATGGTCGG